>CASFRQ010000211.1 GCA_949296785.1 uncultured Alphaproteobacteria bacterium | reverse complement strand
GAGATTTGTATTGCGCGCTTACGCTTAATAGGTTATGTTTATTTTAAAGGGTCGTTTAAATTAGCCATTTTACTTATAAAAGTAAAATCTTATCAGTTTGGCGGAGAAAAAGACGGGTATCGGCAATTTACCCCAACCCGCCATAAAAAATGACCGGCAAGAAACGCTTTGTTCTTTTTTATTTCTCTCTTTCACTAAAAAAATAAAGCAGACCTTAAATTATAATGGCTGAACATGCATGACGGTTCTTTGTGAACCAAAATCTGGAACATAAAAAATAAAAAAAGATTTACAGGCCCCTCGGAAAGAAAACAAGTCTCCGCAAAAGAAAAACAAATGGAAGAAAAAAGTATATTTTTGTGTGACAATATTTCCTTGTCAGTTTTTTTACTAAAAAAACAAAATATTTTCTTGGAGTATTAGACAGAAAAACAAACCGATACAAAAAGAAAAACGGATTTTAACCCAACCTTACGCTTATCGCTCAAGCAAGCCGGTATTTATACCAAAACTTTTTTCTTATTATCATTAAAAAAGAGGGCTGTTTGCCCCCTTTTTGCTTCAACAGCTATTTGAAGAACACTACTTGGCAGATAAAAGCATTCCCATCTGCTTTCCTTCCAGCTTCGGCATTTGTTCCACCTTGCTCAAAGACTCCAAATCCTGGATAACATTTTGCAAAACTTCAACGCCTTGCTGTTGATAAGAAAGCTCGCGTCCTCTGAAACGCAAGGTAAACTTAACCTTATTCCCTTCCTCCAAAAAGCGGCGGGCATTTTTCAGCTTCACCTCGTAATCATGCTTGTCAATCGTCGGAGTCAGCTTGATTTCCTTAATTTCTATTACTTTTTGTTTCTTTTTGGCTTCTGCCTTCTTTTTCTGCATTTCATACTTATACTTGCCGAAATCCATAATTTTGGCAACGGGAATATCCGTCGCCCTTGAGATTTCAACAAGATCCAACCCCGCGTCAAAAGCCTTATTCAACGCTTCGCGCGTGGAAGTAACACCGAAATTTTCCCCCGTTTCAAGAATTAAGCGGACTTGGCCGGCCGTAATTTCCTGATTAACCCGGACGCCGTCTTTATCTTTTGACGACGCCTCCTGCTGATAGTTTCTTATTGTCGCCTCCGTTCTAAATTAAAACCGTTCGGAAAGAATTTATCTTTCCTTTTATATAAAATACTGAGTTTTAAAAGACAATCAATCATTTTTCGTGTATATTGACCTTATGAAGATACTTTTTTTGATTTTTGGGCTTTTTTGCCTCTTTTTTCTTTCGTCAAACCTCTTTGCCGAAGGGAATCATGCTTCCTTTCCCGCTGAAACTTCCATGGAAGGGAATTCGTCTTCCGTTTCTCAAACAAAGAAAGATGAAAACGCTTTTGTAACTTTCCCGAAAGAAGGCGGTTTGCCGACCCTTCATCTGGACACAATCATACAAAAAACGGATGACGCCTTCAGTTCCATTGGAGCCAGCCTATTTTCAGAAGGAACATACCGGACTCTTTTTTCAAAAGAAACAGGTCGCTCCGACGCTTATGAAACTGATTTCGGGAAATTCCAGCTTCTTTCCTGCGAAGGAGGAACCCTGGGAAAAGAACGCATATTTTTAGGCATGGCTGTTTCTTTGGCGGACGGATGGCAGCTCTCCAAACCTCTTTTTTTCCCTCAAAGCATAGAAAATATTCAAAAAATAACGCCTTTTTATCCCTTTTCTCCCGAGGGGAAATTCTCAAAGCAAACCCTCTTTCCCATTATTCTTTCTTTACAGGAGGCCTCTCAACCTTTTCAATTGACTCTTTTAATGCAGGCTGATGCCTGTTCCGAGGCTTTCGGCTGTCAAACGCTCCTTCTGCCTTTTTCCCTTTCCTTGCCGGCGGATACGGGAACGATGTTGCCGCATTGTTTCAGGATGAAGGCAGCAGCCACAAATGTTCCTTTGCAGCTTTTACCCGCCGATTCGCATCTGAGATTTCAAAAAAAGGCGATTAACGAGGAAAATAAGGATGAGAAGGATTTTGACCTGCTTTCCGTTTTTATTTCCTGCCCGACAGAGATAAAAGAAGCGGAAGTATTCTTTTTTGACAAAACAGGCACTTTATTGGAAGCGGAAATAAATGAAGCCTCTTTTTCCGGAACGGAAGCATTACTGCACATCAAACCGTTTTTCTCTTTAAGCGATGCGAAAAAAGCCATTGTCCGGACAGACCGTTTCTTATACGAAAAGGATTTTATTTTGGAAGAAGGTGGAGAAAGCTTTTCCTTTTCTCAACCCGTTTTTTTGACTTTTGAAAATTGTTTCTTGGTTATTTTGGTGCTTTTAACCTGTTTCTGCGGCTTCACCTTGCTTTATTTCAAAACAAAACAAACCTCTTTGACGAAAAAAAGAAAAAAACGCTTATAAAATTCAAAAGAGAAAAGACAAAGTTTTCCTTTTTAAATCTTCTTTCTTAGTTTCTCATAAAAAAGAAGGCTGGATTGCCAATTCTTTATGTGGCATACGAGAAAAAGGTAAAATGAAGACACTTTGTAAACCGCAAGTAAAAATACCTTGAGAAAATATCTCAAAAGTCATGAAATATATTTTATTTTTTACCCCGTAGAGTAAAATGTTTTTTTCCGAATTCCATGATAAACTTTTTATATCTTTTCTATCGGAAACGCCTTTTGGGCTTTAAGGACTTAAAAGTCTTTTTTGTTACACATGGAAATTCCAGGGTTAATCTTAAATTTTAAGAGCAAAATGCCGACAAATGAAATTTCGGCAGAACCAAGATTATTTTTCCGCCAAAGAATCTTTCAGCTTTTGGACGGCAGTACGCGCCAACGCGTCCACGCGTTCATTTTCCTCATGTCCGTTATGTCCTTTAATCCACTCCCATCGGATATGATGCGGTTTCATGAGGTCAATCAGCTTTTGCCATAGATCCGCATTCAAAACCGATTTTTTCGCACTGGTTTTCCAACCGTTTTTCATCCAGCCGTCCAACCATTGCGTTACGCCGTTCATCAAATAACGACTGTCCGTATAAACGGTTATGTCACAAGGCTCTTTCAACAACTCCAACGCTTTTATCAGCGCTGTCATTTCCATCCGGTTGTTGGTCGTCAGCTCTTCGGCGCCGGAAATTTCCTTTTCGGCCTGTTTATAACGAAGAACGGCGCCCCATCCCCCAACTCCCGGGTTTCCGCTGCAGGCGCCATCCGTAAAAATTTGAATATTCTTGATAGACAAAGACAATCAACAGCCCTTTTTACAAGTTGACTTACTATTTTCCGCTTACCGGACAAGCCGATAAGAAAAGAGCGTGCGCTTCCTGTGCCGTTTGAGCAGACAAAAGGCGTTCTCTAAAATCATCCGAACGAACCGCCTGCGTCAGACAGGACAACGCCTGCAGATAATCGGCGCCCGCCTCTTCCGGCACAAGAAGCATAAAAATCAACCGAACTCCGTTGCCATCCGTCGCTTCAAAGTCAATCGGCCTTGCCGTTCTGGCAAAAAGACAGTGGATACTGTCAATTTTCTTCAACCTCGCGTGCGGCAGGGCAACTCCCCCGCCCACACCCGTTGAACCGAGCTTTTCCCGTTCCGTCAAAGCATCCAAAAGAGCCAACGGATCGGTTTTCAACTGCCCGGCCAGACAGGACGAAAGGTATTCCAATGCTTGTTTTTTTCCGGAGACATCAATATCCAGAAGGATATTCTCCTCCGGCAGAAGATGAGCTAATTCCATTTTTTCTCTACCAAACGAATCTGAAAAACTATTTTAATTTCGGGTCAACCCAGCCGATATTGCCATCTGCGCGGACATAAACCATGTTCAAAACGCCATTGGAGGAGTTTTTAAACAATAAAGCCGGAACATTCGCCAGTTCCATCCGCATCACGGCGCCGCTGACCGTGCAAGTCGGCAAAGAATCCTGCATCTCCGCGACAATAACCGGCGACCCTTCTTCCTCCGGCAAATCCGGAATATCATGCTCCGGTTCAATAACGGAAACATGAACAGGCTCAGCTGAATATTTACGATCTTTCAAACGATTCTTGTATTTACGCAACTGGCTGGAAATACGAATGCACGCTTCGTCAAAACCGGAATACGCATTCGGATTGACGGAACTGGAGTTAATCAACAGACCACCTTCCACGGGACGAACGGAAATATCCGTTTTAATTTGAGACCCTTCTTTTGAAAAAGCAACGGAAGCGGACCCCGTATCCTGAGGAAAATACTTTTCCACCAGCGAATTCAAGGCATCCGTCGCATAATTCGTCAAATTCTCTCCGATATGAAGCTGTTTTCCGGTAATTGTAATATTCATTTTATCCCCTTTTGTTTTTTACGGTTAAGACATGAACTGTTTTCAGATTAGAAGCCTCTTTTTCAAAAGTCAAGCTTCTTGGCAAAAATTCATAAATTTGTTATATAAATGAAAATCCCGAAATAAAAAAGAAGAAAATAAAAAAAATGAAAAAAAATACTTCCTTTTCCCTTTTAAACTCCGGCGTTTCAAAACAGAAAATTTTCTACGAGGAAACAAATATTTCCCCGTTAAAAGAAAACAAACCGGCTTTTTTCGCCAATGACGGCTTGGAGAAAAATGTTCTTTCAAAGAGTCCGCTGAAAACAAAAGCGAGCGAACGGCCTTCCTTTCCGGTCGTCGGCAATGAAACCGAAGAGGAAACAAAACTTTTCGGTCTCTACTGTCATTGGCCGTTTTGCCTGTCAAAATGTCCGTATTGCGATTTTGCAAGCGGACCGATGCCCTGTAACAGCTTTGACCAAAATATTTTTTTAAATGCCTACATCAGAGACTTGGAAGACTGCCTTCTTCTGGAAAACGAACAAAGAAACGATAAAAATACAAAAAACACTCTTTCCGAAGAAAACCTTTTCAAAAACAAACAACCTTTTCAAAAAAAACGCGTGCTGACCAGTATTTTCTTTGGCGGAGGAACGCCCTCTTTAATGCCGTTACCTCTCCTTGAGAAAATTCTGAATGAAGTGGAAAAGCGTTTTTCCTTTGCGCCGGATATAGAAATTTCCATGGAAGCCAATCCCGAAACCATTGATTTGGAAAAAATGCGCTCTTTAAAAAACATGGGGGTCAACCGTTTGTCTCTTGGCGTACAGGCCTTAAATGACAACGACTTAAAAATCTTCAAACGCCCTCACACGCTTCGGACCGCTTTAACAAGAATTGAAGAGGCGCGTGCCGTTTTTGACAATTTTTCCATAGATTTGATTTACGCCCGCCCCCATCAAACATTCACGCAATGGGAAAAGGAAATGGAAGAAGCCATCAAACTCCAATTACCTCACTTATCCTGCTATCAGTTGACTTTAGAGGAAGGAACGCCATTTTACAAAGATAAAAACCTGCGCCTGCCCGACGATGAAACACAGGCACAAATGCTAACCTATACCTGGCACCGGATGAAAGAAGCCGGAACACCCCCTTATGAAATTTCAAATTTTGCCAAGCCCGGTTTTGAATGCAGGCATAACAAATCTTACTGGCTGGGGGCGGATTATCTCGGCATCGGCCCGGCCGCGCACGGACGAATCGGAAATACGGCCACCGAACAGGAACGTTTTTTTCAAAACTGGTTAAAAACTCCCATGAAAAAAATTCCTCTGACAGAAAAGGAAAAAACAGAAGAAAAAGTCTTAATGGGCCTGCGCCTGTTTGAAGGCATCCCTCTTCCTTCGGGGATAAACAAAAAAAATATCCGAAAAGCGGCGGAAAAGGGCTGGTTAGAACTGAATGCTTTAAAACACGGACGCTTGCGCGCCAAAAAGAACGGACGGCTTTTCCTCAACCGCCTCATTGAAGAGTTGCTGAAAGATTAGAGTTTTTCGCCTTTAAAAATTTCAGAAAGGTATTTCTGAACCGCTCTTTTCAGATAAAATCTCAAAAACTTTTTTCGGGTTGTTCGCTTCCGGGGAAACTGTCAAAACTTTCCCCCCTGCCACACAAGAAACTCCCGGAAATCTTTCTGGAATTTCGGGAACAAGCCGGAACTTTTTCAGAAGAAGAAACCGTTTTTCCTTTTTTACCAAGAAAAAGAACTTTCCCATTCGTCCGAGGGAAATGCTGTTTTCTCTTCCGGATATGGGAAAGAGGAAGGCGCAGGCTGTATTGTTTGAAACCTCCCGTAAGGAAGAATTTTTGAAATATCCATCATTCTTTCGGCCTTTCCGTCCGGTAACAATCGGAATAAACCGTAAACACCCCTGAAACCGTTAGGATTTGTCAATGCCTCTTCAAAAGTTTCCCCCGTTTCTTTCGCTTGGCCTGACAAGGTTGACACCAACACAACGCTTTCATACGCAAACCCCGCCAAAGCAAAAGGTTTCGTTCCGAAAGCCTCCTCGTACTTTTTTGAAAAAGTTTCGTACCCTTTTTGTTCCAAAGAAGGGAAAAGCGCGCCGACAAGAGCCGGTTCCTGACTCAAACTTTCATCCATCCAAAGGGAAGACCCCAAAAAAGGAACAACTTTCGCCGTCACATCATAAAAGGACAAAAGGGAGGTCACAGATTTCAATCTGTTACCGTCATCCGCGATAAAAAGGGCGTCAAAATCCAAAAGAACCGACATCGGCACTTTTTCCAAAGAAGGCCCGGCGATTTTTGATAATCGCTTTCTTTCCTCTTCCGTCTTTTCACTTTCCTTTTTATTCAAGAAACGGACAACATCCCGCGTAACCAACTTAATAACAGCAGGGTCAAAGTTAACCGTCCCCGGCGCATAGGAAACAGTTCTGACAATTTCCATTCCATCACAGGCAAACGCGCTTTTTTCCGCGGCTCTCAATGACAATTCTCCGGACGGGGTTGAGGGATACATAACAGCCAACCGTCTTTTCCCCTGCCCGCAAGCATAGGAAATAATTCTGCTTACTTGCTCCTCAACGGACAAACCGGTTGTCCAAACGCCGGCGGACAAAACGGATGCGTCGGAAGTAAAACTGATAACGGGAATTTGATGATCCAAAGCAATATCACCGACCGCTTCAACTTCTTGGGCAAAAACAGGACCGAGAAAAACACTATTTTTATCCTCTAAAGCACGGTAAGCAGCCATTTTCGCCCCTTCCGGCGTTCCTTTCGTATCGTAAAACTGCAAAACTAAATGATCGCCGCCATACTCAAATTGGGCCAAAATGGCCGCCTGTCGCATCGCGTCACCCAGCTTGGCGGAAGGACCGGTTAAAGGCAACAGCATGCCTATCCTTAACTCTTCTCGCTTTTCATACCCACTTTCGGAAAAAGGGAACTCCGACTCTTCCTGCGGAAAAGAAAGCGGACGAGATTCTTTTTTTTGGCAAGCTGCCAAAAAAATAAACAGCACACAAAAAGCCGCCGATGACGCGATTTTTCTTAAAAACACTTTTCCCCTCTTATCTCAAAAACCTCAAAAACAAATTTTTATTAAAAGAACTTTAAAACTTTTTTTATATTAAAGCGAACATGAAT
>CASFRQ010000210.1 GCA_949296785.1 uncultured Alphaproteobacteria bacterium | reverse complement strand
GAGCGCTTTTTTCGTATATTGAGCCACCTTATCTTCCGGAAAATTCTGAGCCCAGGTGTCGGCGTATAAAAACGCCCTTTCCCCGTCTTTAACGGCCAATCTTGCCAAGACGGCCACCAGATAAAAAGGCACCTGCTCTAAAGCGTCAACGGCAAACAGGCCGTTTTTTTCATCTTTCTCCTCATCTACTTCCTCAAAAGAGTTTTTCCAATCGCCGCCGTTTTTCCGTGCAGAAACCTCATTCTTTTCCGCATGAAGAAACGGTGGATTCAAGCCGGGTTCTTGTTTGTCTGCCTTTGGACCGAAAAGAACTCCTTTTATACCCTGCTCCGCCGCCACTTCCCCCGCGGGCGTAAGGGAACCGGGACTCTCTCTTTTCCCATCCTTGTTCCCTTTCCAAGATTTACCCGTCCTCTCGCCACAGCTCTGCCCCTCTTTTCCGATTTCGCCGTTTTTTATCCCTTTTTCCTCTTTTTTTACCAAAGACAGAATTTTCAGGTAAAGCCCCGCCGCTTCCTCATCATCACCCGACTTCTCCACCAAAACCGCCAAGTTAAGCAATGTCGGTAAAAAATCCGGCTCCAGCAAAATAACGCGACGATACATTTCCAAAGCTTCCTGATATCTTTGCATACCGGACAACAAAACGCCCAGATTGTGAAAAGCTTCAATCTCTTTATCCGATATGGAGACGGCCCTTTTGTACGCCGCTTCCGCCTCATACTTTTTCCCTAAAAAAGCCAGGGCATCCCCTTGGTGAGAGGCAGCCTTCGCCAAATATGTATCCAACTCCTCGGCTTTTTTAAAAGCCTCTAACGCTTTTTGCGCCGTTTGCCGGGAAGGAAAGTCAAAACCGTCCCCTTTCTCTTTTTCCTCAAAAAAGTTTTTGCAATCGCCACCGTTTTTCCGCACAGCAACCTCGTTCTTTCCCGCATGAAGACATGGTGAATTCAAACCGAGCTCTTGTTTGCCTGCCTTTGAAACGATAGTTTCCGTTTCTGGAACAGCCTCCCCCTCTAAATCCGCAGAAACAATCGGCTGAATTGAACAGCCATCGGAAAAACCATCTGCCTCGGCATCAGCCTGCTGTCGGGAGGAAAAAGACCTATTCCGCCCTTTTTCTTCCAAAGCTTCCTTTCGGGCCCCGTCCATCAACGCCAATCCGTATTCGTCCCAAACATCCGCCTGAGTACTTAAACGGGAGGAAAGAAGCCCTCCCTCATAAAGGCAAACCGCCAACGCCGCTTTTCCTGCCAAGCGGCATTGAACGGCCAACTGAAACAAATACTCCCACGCGTCATCCGGAAGATTTTCGCCGCATAAAAAATCGCATGAAGAATGATATAAAGAACCATCCGGACAATCGCAATTTTCAGCATCCCCGGCTTCCCGTTTCAAAAATCCCGCTTTTATGCAAGCATCCGTCAGTAATAACAGCGCTTTTTCCTGTTTTCCTTTTTTTCTGTAAAGCAGAGCCAAATTTAAAAGAGCGGGCAAAAAATCCGCTTGTTGGGCCAAAAGGGAGAGAAACACGGCCTCCGCCTCATCGTCTTTTCCCTGCCGGGATAGGATAATTCCTTTATTGACGGCGGATTCGGGAATCTGAGGCAAAGAATCGTAAAGAGAAATCGCCTCCTGAAAAAAACCTTCCTCCTGCAAAGCGTTAGCCAGGCAAAAGGCATAAGCTTCTTCCCCGGGCGCCAGCCGATGCGCCTTTTCAAAAAAAGAAACGGCCGTGTCAAACGCGCCTTTTTTAAAAGCCGCCCAACCCAGTCCGTACCACGCCGGCGCACAAAAGGGCGCAGAATCCAAAACCTGGCGGTACAAAGCCTCCGCCTGCGCCGATTTTCCTTCATCCAACAGCATATTTGCTTGATTTAAAATAATTTCAATAGACATTTGTCCCGAAACTTCTTATAACGAATGAAACATGGAAGTTTGGATTAGCTTAACGGCAAACAAAAAAACTTTCAACGGAAAAACGCACAAAAGGCTGGCTGAAAATGGATAAAAAAATCCTGGGAGTTTTGGAATCGGAAATCAAAGGAAACTCCGTCGTCCTTTATATGATGGGGACGCCTTTGTTCCCTTTGGAAAGCGAAAGCGCTTTCGCCGCGCAGGCGTTGGATGCTCTTAAAGTGCCGTACCAAAGCTTTGACCTGTCCGGACAGACGGACAGGCAGATTGCTTTGGAACGGATGACAAAAAGCGAGGACGCTCCTTTTCTTTTTATCAAAGGGGCATTCGCCGGCGGCAATGAAAAACTGCGCGGTTTATTGAAAGACGGCACCATTGAAAGCCTTCTTCAACAACACAGTCTTATCTCTGTAAAATAAGCTTTACCTCATGAAACACGAAAACAATTAAAGAATAAAAAAGAAAGT
>CASFRQ010000209.1 GCA_949296785.1 uncultured Alphaproteobacteria bacterium | reverse complement strand
GTTTATTCGGATGACATTTATTCAGGTAAAGAAGGGAAAAACGAAAAGAAAGAAAACCTGGCGGCGAAATTTTTTGAAATCTTTAACAAAGCTGTGGATGGGTTGAAAAACGCCTACCTTTTTATCGCCGAATATTTGTGCATTCACTTGGGACAGATGGTATTGATGCTTTTAACGGCTACGGCGGCCATTGTGTTTTTATTTTTTATTGTTCCGAGTTCTTTTATTCCTCAGGAAGACGAAGGCGTTTTATTCGCCAACCTCCAACTGTCCGAAAACGCCAGCATCAATCAAACGGAAGCTCTTTTGAAACAAATGGGAGAAGGTGTGCTGCGTCAGAGAGGAATCCAATATTATATGTCTATTGCGGGCGCCAGCCTTCTGGGCGGTTCCGGTGAAAATATCGGCATGGCTGTCATCGGGTTAAAACCTTGGAGTGAGAGGACGGCGCCCGATTTATCTTTGTCGGCCATCAGCGATAATCTGCGATTTAAGTTTGGGGAGAATCCCGACGCGGCGGTTGATTTTTTCGCATTGCCTTCTATTCCGGGAGTAGGGAACAGTGACGGCTTGTCATTTCAGCTGAATGCTTTGAATGCCGAAACATCCCAGCAGGAGTTGGGACGGGCGCTGGATCGCCTGCTGTTGGGCATGAACGAAAACCCGGCGTTTTTGTATGGGTTCAGTACTTTTGATTCGGGGTCTGCCCATTTGGAATTGCAGGTGGACAGGACGAAGCTGGAATCTTTTTCTGTACCGGTATCAGGTTTTTTTGAAACTTTACAAAATAATCTTGGTTCCCGATATGTGAACAATATTACTTTGCAGGGACAAGTCAACCGCGTGATTGTGCAGGCCGCCGCCCCCTTCCGCTCTGATAAAGAGGATGTCCTGAATCTGTATGTTCCCTCTCAGACCGGACAACTTTTGCAAGTCAGGGATTTTGCAGATTTTAAAACAGTTATGACCCCAAAGTCGGTGGACAGGTTTAATCAGTACCTGACCGCTTCCGTAACAGCGCAATCTGCTCCGTCAGTCAGCACGGGGGAGGCTATAAAAGCAGTTCAGAAACTGGCCGATTCTTTAGGCGGTCAATACGAGGTCGCCTGGACCGGCCTCAGCCTGCAAGAGGTGGAGACACAGGGGCTTGTTTTTATTTTAATCGCTTTGGCGTTTATCTTCGGATATTTGTTTTTGGTGGCTTTGTATGAAAGCTGGCTGATAGCCTTTGCGGTGATTTTTACGAATGTCTTTGCAATTTTGGGTGCGCTTTTAGGGTTAAGGCTGATGGGACTGCCTTTAAGTATTTACGCTCAGTTGGGAATTGTCCTTTTAATCGGGCTGGCCAGTAAAAACGCTATTTTAATTGTCCAGTTCATTAAATCCTACAAAGACAGAGGAGAGACATTGTTGTCCGCCTGCCTGAAAGGGGCGGGAGAACGGTTCCGCGCGGTGGTGATGACTGCTTTGACCTTTATTTTGGGCGTGATGCCGATGGTTTTTGCCAAAGGGGCCGGTGCCGCAAGCCAGATTTCAATGGGGACGAGCGTCTTTTTTGGTATGATTACGGCGACGAGCGTCGGAATTTTGTTTGTTCCTTCTTTGTTTGCGTTGTTTGATACGGTTGCTTTAAAAGTATGGCCGCCTCGCCCGCCGCAGGAAATAAAGCTCCGCGGGGAAACGACGCAGGACGGGAAAAGCGTTTTTCCTTCCGCTTCTTCGTATGTTGATTCTTTCAAAGAAAGCGAGGTTCTTAAAAAAGGTCATGTCAACAGAAATAAGATTGGAACAGATAATTCTGTGAAAAATGGCGGTCAAAAAGAATATGTCGGTTTGACCGGAGGGAAAAAGGAGGTTTCGGGTTCTGCTTCAGATGATGAAAACAGGGATAAAAAGGGGACTCTTTCACCATGGCCAAGCCAAGATTTATCTATGAAAAACAAGGGGAAAGATAACTCCTCCGCCGGTACGAGGACGAATTCTTTAAGGGAAGATTCTTTATCCGTTTCTTCAAACACAGAGGATGAAACGAGACAAACAACGGACAAAGGGGAAAAGTCATGAGATACGAAAGAGGTTTTTTATCTTATTTTCTTTCCTGCTTTTTTGTTTTTGTGTGCGGGGTTCTATCGTTTTGGACGGTTGCCTGTTCGGTGGGGCCGGATTACGAGCGGCCGGTATTTTTTACCGATTCCGAACTGGCCGAAGCGTTGCGCTTGCCTGCTTTGCCGGGGAGCGGAGAGGCTGTTTTTATGGATGAGTCGTCAGGAAAAGCATCTCAATCGGCGGAAAAGAGAAGTAAAACTTTGAAAACGAACGGTGAGGCCTGTTTCCCAAAAAGGACTTCTTCCCTTGAAACAGACGGCGCAGCTTCTTTCCCTCAAGGAACTTCTTCCGCCGGTTTGAAACGGGCGCCTTGGACGCCTTTGGATTTTCAGGATCCTGTTCTGAATGAGCTTTTGTCCGTTTCTTTTGAAGGAAGCCCCACTTTGCGCCAGGCTATTGCCCGTTTGTTGCAGGGAAGGGAAAATTTAAATATTGCCACGGCGGCTTTTTTCCCCGAGATAGACGCGGCGGGAAAATACAACTTTGTAAAAGAAAGTAAGAACATGGGCTACCTGATGCAACAAGATTATTATCAGTTAGGACTGGACGCCTCTTGGGAAATTGATATTTTCGGCGGAACTCGCCGCCGTAGGGAGGCTGCAAAAGCCAATTTAAATGCTGCTTTGTATTCTTTAAAAAACGCCGGCGTTTCCCTCATGGCGGAAGTAGCGTTGACTTATGTCAGATTACGCACGACAGAGGAACAAATTATCCAGTTGGAGGAAAACCTGAGGTATCAGGAACAGATTTACCGTCTGACCGCGGATAAGTATGAAACGGGGTTAGCCAGTCAGATAGATGTCTCGCAGGCGGCTTATCTGGTGGAAAACACGAAGGCTTCTCTGCCTCCTTTGCGTTACAAGCGGGAAGCTTTAAGAAATTCTCTGGCCCTTTTAGCCGGTAAGCTGCCCGGCCAACTGGACGATATTTTGAATAAGAAGACGGTGAATTTAATCAACCGGCCGTTTGAATATGATTTGCAGAAGCTGTACGACTTGCCTTTATCCGTTGTGCGCAACAGACCGGATGTCCGTGCTGCGGAAGAATCTTTAATCGCGCAGAACGCCGCCGTCGGCGCGGCAATTGCGGATATGTTTCCAAAAGTCAGCGTTTCCGGTCTTTTGGGCCTGCAATCCCTGCATTCGTCCGATTTGTTCAGAAAAAACAGTTACGGGTACAGTTATGTGCCGGAGGTTTCTCTGCCGATTTTCCATTTCGGCGCTTTATGGGGAAATGTTAAGTTGCAGGAAGCTCTGAAGGAAGAACAGAAAATCGCCTATGAACAGGCTCTGTTGTCGGCCGCGGCACAAATTAGGGATGCCCTTTTGGCCTTGGAGGCGGAACAGGAAAGAAATTTTGCTGCCCGCGAGGCGTATTTTCAGATGCGGGATGCCTCGGATTTAACCAGAAATATGTATGAAAACGGTGTGG
>CASFRQ010000208.1 GCA_949296785.1 uncultured Alphaproteobacteria bacterium | reverse complement strand
TATTTTTCCGCAGGGGCGCTTTCAAGAAAAAGAGTATGAAAAGGAGGACAAAAATTTGTTCGGAGGGTAGACAATTTTTACAAACGGTAGTAAAATAAAGGTATAGGTAAAGAAAAGGATGATAGACCGTGAGTGACAAACAATTCGAACGGAAACATAAGGAAGATAAGCCCGTCGTTGCAATCTGTTACGATTTTGATAAAACGCTGACACCCGACGATATGCAGGCGCAGGGTTTTATCCAAGCGATCGGGATGGATGTCGGGGAATTTTGGAAGGAATCAAATGCCCTTGCCGATAAAAACAATATGGATCAGAATCTCGCCTATATGTTCTGTATGAAAGAAAAAGCATACGGACAGTTCCTTTTTAATAAAAAAACGCTTGCCGATTACGGGGCGGAAATTACCCTGTTTCCCGGCGTGGAAGATTGGTTCGAGCGGATACGCGAATACGGAAAGGAGCGGGGTGCAATCGTCGAGCATTATATCATATCGTCTGGATTGGCGGAGATGATCGAGGGAACGTCAGTCGCAAAAAAGGGCGCATTCGAACGTATTTACGCAAGTTCTTTTTATTATGACGAAAAGGGGATGGCTGTCTGGCCGGCGCAGGCCGTCAACTACACGAATAAAACACAGTTTTTATTCAGAATTGAAAAGGGGGTACTGGATGTGAACGACCCTGGCGTAAACGACTCGTTCGCGCCCGATGAAATCAGGGTACCGTTCAGGAATATGATCTACATAGGGGACAGCGATACGGATATACCGTGCATGAAACTGGTAAATTCGAACGGCGGTTCCTCGATCGGCGTATACAGTTCGGAGAACAGCGACAAGGCGAAGGTGTATAAAATGATGCGGGAGGACAGGATCCGGTATTACACCCTGGCCGATTATTCGGAAGGGAAAGAGCTCGATTTGCTCGTCAAGTCGATCATAGACCGCATAGTTGTCGAGCATGAACTGAATAACGCTTTTTTTAAATGCAAAAAGGAAACGGATTCATTTGACCGGGAAAACAGCGAAGAGGGAAGGCATAAAATCGATTTGATCAATGCGTTGGATAACAGCCGCAGTTTTGCTGCCACGCATACGGTTATTGCACAGCTCATGAAAATCAAGCGCTGGGATGATGACGAAAAGGAAGAACTGTTTTCCATTGCTATCAGAAACGGACAGGTTTCTTCGATTTTAAAAGACGAAGATGTTAAACTTTTTTATAGAAGCCTGATAAAAGGAACAAAAGCCTTGAGCAAAGAAGCGCAAGAAATCAAGAACATACTTGATGCAAAAGAGTAGTTTGGGGAAAATTGGGGAAACTTTTTGAAGAAAAGCGTAAAAAACGGTGATTTTAGGCGCAAAAGCGGGTAAAAACGGCGTTTTTCCGAGAAGTCAATTTGCCTCTGACTCCGTCATTCGTTGGTTCGAATCCAGCTACCCCAGCCACGGATACCATATATTGTATAAGATTGAGTAAATCAAATACAATATATGGTTTTTGTTTTATATGGCTTGTTTTCTTCGTCCCCAAATTGGGGAAAGAAATGGGGAAACTTTTCGGATTGAATTTTGTTTTTTGCCCCGCTTTTTTGCCTGTTTTTCCCGCGGAAGCGGGCATTTTTGCTGTGTTTTCGCTTCTTCAAAAATGTGGTTTGGGGAAACTTTTGTCAGTAAACGACCTTTTCGGCTTCTTTGAGCTGAAATTCCTCCGAATAATGCGTGTAAACGGTGGAGGTGATCGTGCCGCTCAAAGAGTGCCCCGCCCAGACGCTGACGACCTCGCTCAAAACGCCTGCCTCTTTGCAGCGGCTGATGAATGTGTGCCGAAGTT
>CASFRQ010000207.1 GCA_949296785.1 uncultured Alphaproteobacteria bacterium | reverse complement strand
CCCTGTAAATTCAAATTATCGGAATTATATTAACAATTAGTTATAATTAATAAAAGAAAAGGAGCAATAAATGATTGAATTTGAACCGATATCTTTTAAATATCTCCCGGATTACAACAAACTTTACCAGCAATGCGAAGAAAAAAGCTATGACAATTCGTTTATCTGGATGTGGGGTTGGAACAATGCCTATCACTTTGAATGGGCTTTTGATGAAAACCTCTGCTGGATAAGATATCATTGGAACGGTAAAATCTACTATCGCACCCCTGTCGGCTGCTGGCAAAATTGCGACTGGAAAAAAATCGTCTCGGAAAAACTGCCGCCCAAAGCCGAGTTGGAAAGCATTTCCGAAAAACTGGCCCGGCAGCTTTATCTTTCCTGCGGCCGGCAGATAAAATTACGCGAAGAACCGGATTCTATGGAATATATTTATACATTGTCCGATTTAACCGAGCTTCCCGGCCGCAAATACCATGTAAAACGACAGCTGGCCAACTATTTTACCCGGATTTACGATTACCGCCAAAAAGAAATCACTGCTCAGGATATTCCGGTTGTAAGAGATTATTACAAAAAACTCTTTGATATTTCAGAAAAAACTTCTGACAGTCCGTCTTATGACTATAATGAAAAACAAGCGCTGCTGCGCATTCTTGATAATTGGGAAAATTTAAAACCCGACATCTCCGGAAGCATGTTATTTGTTGAAGACGAAATCGTCGCCTTTATCATCGGTGAAAAAATTGATAACGATAACCTGTTCATCCATTTTGAAAAGTCTTCTCCCGGATTCCGCGGCGTATCCCAGGCCAACAATCGCCTGTTTTTGGAACAAAACAATTCGGTAAAATACATTAATTTCGGACAAGACTTTGGCCTGCCGGAACTCCGCCGCAGCATGCAGGAAAACAATCCTTCCGGATATATCAAAAAATATTATATTTACAAAGTTGCCTGAAAAGTTAAAGCCGCATTTCTGCGGCTTCTTTCTTTTACTTTTCCAGCGAATGCAGAGGATTAACAACCCGTCGCACGTTTTTCAGCCCGAGAAACACACCGGCCATTTTATCCAGCGTTTCAATATTTGGATATTCCGGACTGATCTTGTTCTGAATATACAAGGCAAACGCTTTGGAAAACCAGGGCAGGGGGCGCGTCTTTTTAATAAGTTTCCAATAGGCCGACACCGCCCGTTTATACATCAGACGCAAAGCTTTTTCCGGAAGATGCGGATTCTCTTTGATGGCGAAATAATAAGCCAGAAAGCGGTCATGATCCAGCTGTATTTTATTGCCTGAAAAATTTCCCAGTTCCTCAGGCACCAAAACCACATTGGCATCCATTTTCACAATCCCCTTGGCATAAATTGCCGCCCGCAGAGGAATTGATTCATCCTGAATAAAAACCCGTTCGTCGGCACCACCGGCCTTTTTCAGCACTTCGGCTTTAATCAGCTGTCCCATACGGGTAAAACGCCCGGTCAAAACCGTCATTAATGCGTTTTCGTTATAACGGTACCCGAATTCGCCCAGACTTTCATTTTCAAGCGCCTGTGGTTTCTTCCCCGTTTTGCAAAAACACCCGTAAACCATGTCGGCATTCAACTCTTCCGCCAGATTAAGCATTTTCCGGGTTGAATCAATCGGAAAAATATCGTCCGAATCAAGCATTCGTATATATTTTCCCTTGGCCAGGGCTATACCCTGATTGATTCGCGGACTGATACCCCGGTTTTCTTTGTTTTCGACAATAACGACGTTCGGCACGCCTTTGGTCATTTCTTTTATGATTTCAACCGATTTGTCAGTCGATAAATCATCCACAAAAATAAATTCCGGATTTTCCAGACCGTCCTGCGTCAATAAAGCTCTTATGACCGAAGGCAGATAATATTCCTTATTATAAACCGTCATTACAAAGCTGACGTCAATATCCCGATTTCTTTTGCTTTCAGACATTTCAACCTCTCTCAGCGCAAAGCTTCGGCATCAAGTCCGCCGTCACCTTCATCCACATCAAACTCAATCAGCTGTCCCGGTTGGTCGGAAGGTTCTTCTGTTTTAACGGGCAGCGGCTGTGGCTGAGCGGTTTCTTGTTCTGCGGCGGGCGGCAGCAAATCCTCAGCCCCTTCTTCCGACAGGTTCAGAATATTTTCAGGTGTCGCCTGAGAAATATCCCCGGACACCGGAGTCGGGACAGCCTGATTTTCTTCCGCCGGTGCCATATTGGCGGCGGTCGGAGAATCATCCGCAAAAGGTGCTAGAGGTTGTGGAGCACCGTCTTCCGTATAGCTTTCCTCACTTTCAAAAACTGTTTCTTCCGGAATATTTTCGCTTTCTTTGCCATTGGTAATATCTTCAACTGCCGGAATCTCGGCAGCTTCCCCGGCTGCAACCGCTTCTGTTGCCGGAACAATATTTTCCGGAGCAGAAGCCTGCGGCCGGTCATTATTCTCTGCCCCTGCATCCTCTGTCGGAGATTGCGGCTGAACCTGTACATTCTGTTCTTTAGCCTCCGTCGTTGTGGCGGTATCCGCCTTTATCGTATCCGGAGCCGGAAGTTCCTCTTGTTCCGGAACCAAATCCACAGGCACCGCATTGTCTGATGCTTTTGGTTCCGGTTGAATTGCCTGTTCGATAACGTCTCTCTCGAACAACTGCTGTTCGGTCAACAGCTTGTTTTTATCCACTTTTGTATCAATGCACTGCAGCAACCAGACATCATAAATCGGATGTTCCACGGCATGAAGCGCCGGACTTGATGAAATCATCCACCCCTTAAAAATATTGACTTTGCTGCCGTCCTGTTGCTCGTCCACCACATCAACAAAGGCAAAATTATCGGGCATTTCCTCGGGCGGCCGGGTTTTACACGCCCGCACCACAATTGAAAAACTGCCGAATTTAATCTCGCCGTTAACCGGAACCTCAATCACGCTGACTTTTCCGGTCATCTTGTCCATGGCCTGCAAACGGGCCGTGTTGGTTTCGATTTCCTTAGCCTGGGCAGAATTCAGTCCCGCCGCCAGACTTAAGGCCGAAACCGCCAAAATTTTACTGAGCCGAGCTTTCACCATTGTCTGTCACCATGAAAATAATTTCGCCAACCATGTCTTCAATTGTCTTAAAATCTTTGACATTGGTAATAATATCCCCGTTCTGGAGCATTTCTTTTTCATGCCCGGGTTCAATCTTGATAAACTTATCCCCGATAAGCCCGTCGCCGACAATAGCCGCTACGCTGTCTTTCGGCAGTTTGATGTCCGAGGCCAGGCTCATAACAATTTCCGCATCATAATTTTCCGTATCCAGCTTCTGAGCCACGACTGTTCCCACTTTAATTCCGTTAATGCGGACATCGGAACCGACATTCAAACCGCCCACTTTCAAAAATCTGGCCGTCACCTCATAGCCTTTAACCACCTGCAGATCTGAAACTTTATAAGCAAAATAAACAAAGAATGCGGCCACAACCAAAACCACAATTCCCATAATAGTTTCCATAGGTCTTTTATTCATAACGATTCCTCTTTGATTATTTATAGTATTATTTTTTATTTGCTTTACCAATGGAGATAATCCGGTCGATCAGCTCCT
>CASFRQ010000206.1 GCA_949296785.1 uncultured Alphaproteobacteria bacterium | reverse complement strand
ATAAAATCATCCTCCACCTAAAAAATACTTTTTATATCCAGTATTAAAGATTCCTCTAAACCCGTTTCCATCATAAATCTAAACTTTAGGAAAAACAGCATCTCTTTGACTATTTTTTACAAAGACTCGGCATTACACAACTGTTTTCCCCTTTACACTGAGATATAAAAAATTTTTTTAACGACTAAATTAAAGGAAATAAAAAAAGCACTTGACAAATATTTTTTTAGCAGTATATTTTATACCTGCTTGACGCGGGATGGAGCAGTCTGGTAGCTCGTCAGGCTCATAAACTGAAGGTCGTGAGGTTCAAATCCCACTCCCGCACCCAAAAAAATTAAGGCTTTGCACATAATTGTAGAGCCTTTTATTTTTACCTATAAAATGATTTTGTATCTTATTTGTGCCTTGTTTTGCTTTATGGTATCGCGAATCATTTCCATTTACCCACATTCATCTCTCTAAAGTCTATAATAAACATTCAGGTGACGGACTGTTTGTTCCGTATCTTTACGACTGGGAAGAAGCGGTTCATACACGGCACAAAAGTCAGTCCCGGTACTGCAACTTGTCAATATCAGTATGCTCAACATCCACAGCAATTTTGTTTTTACGGATACAACCTTCAAGCTTATCTCCCTTTTCTTCATTTTTTCCCGCCTTTTTGCCCATCAGGTAAAAGACAAGGGCGCCAAAGAAACCCCCCGGCGCCCCCGCTATAAAATATTCCGCCCCGTTCATCATAAAACGCCCGGCATTCTTATCCGCCGATAAGGCCGGCCAAGAACGACACAATCGCTTCCTGCGTGGCCGCGTCCATCGTCAGCCCGATAGTCGCCACAATACCCGCCAGCACAAACGCGATGATTTTCTTTATGAGTTCTCTCTTCCACACTTATACTTTATTTGACGGAATTAAGATTTAAGAGGGCCGTTTCACAGGGGCCTTCTCCTCCAGCAATATTTTAAGCCTGTTTAACTTAAACTCCCGGTATTTCAATGCAAAAGTCTCGTCTTTTGCAATTTCTTCAAAGCCCGGCATTTGCCATGCCTTGATAAGACAAAGCTTTTCATAAACAAGCCTTAACCTCTTGGCGGAAAGTTCAAAAGCTTTTCTTTCCGTATCGGATCTTTTAGCGTGCGTCCCGAAAAAATCTGCCCGGCAAACCAAGATAAAATCTTCCAAATCCGAAGGATGTTTTTGTGTAATAATCTCCGCCAAATTTACCTGTTTCCCCAATTTATTCTGATGCAGCCAGTAAAAACGCATATGGTAGACAGCGCTTAAAAAAGCAAAATCGCAAAACCTATTCGGGATTTTCAAACGTTTACAGACATCCAGAACAAGAGGCCCTCCCGCCTTGTCATGACCATGATGGGCAGGAAGCACATTTTCCGGCGTCACCCCTTTGCCGATATCATGCATCAACACACCGAATTTAGCCAAAGCCGAAGAAGCCGACGCTTTTTTCAGCGCCAAAATCAAATGAGCGCCTGTCGTCCCTTCCGGGTGAAAAGTTAATTTTTCAGGAACTTCCCAAAGCTTATCCAGTTCAGGGACAAGTTCTTTTAACGCCCCGCAAATGTGCATCGTTTCAACAAAACGGAAAAAACCTTTAAAATTCAGAGCCTTTTCAAACTCTTTCCATATCCGTTCGGCCGAAAGAGCACGCAGCATTCCGGCAGCTGTCATTTCCCGAACCAAATCCATTGTTTCAGGAGCGATATCAAAATCCAGCTGAGCCGCAAAACGACAGAGACGCAGTACGCGTAAAGGGTCTTCTTGAAAATGTTCGCTATCAACATGCCGGAGCAAACGCTTTTCAATATCCTGCCGACCGCCGAAATAATCCAGAATCTCCCCCGTTTCCAAGTCTAAAGCCAGAGCGTTACAGGTAAAATCCCGCCTTTTTAAATCTTCCTTTAAACTGATATCCGGAGAAAACACAAAAGAAAAATCCCTATGTCCGGGCCCGGTTTTAATTTCTTTACGGGCAAGGGCGTATTCCTCTTTCGTTTCGGGATGAAGAAAAACAGGGAAATCCTTTCCAACCTGTTTATAGCCTTTTTTCAACATCTCTTCAACATTGGAACCGACAACGACAAAATCGTTGTCTTGTCCTTTTTTGTTCAGCAACATATCTCGGACAGATCCGCCGACTTGATAAATTTTCATGACTTTCCCTTTCCGTTTTATTTAGACTAAAGTATAAATAATCTAAAAAAAATGTCAAAGTTTAAACGGAAAAGTTGAAAACTTATTTTTTATTTTCTTTTTCTTCAGGTGCAGAGGATTGAAAATCCAAAGCAACAGAGTTAATGCAGAATCTTTCTTTTGTCGGCGTTGGCCCGTCTTGAAACACATGCCCCAAATGGCTGCCGCAACGCGCACAAACGACCTCGTCCCTTATCATAAAATGGCTAAAATCCTTTTGAATTTTAACAGTTCCGGGCAAAGCTTTATCAAAGCTCGGCCAGCCGCAAGGACTGTCAAATTTTGCCTCAGAATCAAACAGTTTTTGTCCGCAGGCAGCACACCTGTAAACGCCCTCTTCGTCAAAAGTAACATATTTTCCCGAAAAAGGAGCCTCTGTCCCTTTTTCTCTTAAAACATGATATTGTTCCTCAGACAGTTTTTTCTTTAAAAATCTCTCATTTATATGAAAAGAACAACTGCCGCCTTGTTTTTCAAAATAATTTTGATGATAGTCTTCCGCCGGCCAAAAAGAACCTGCCGGCAAAACTTCCGTTACGATGGGCCGATCAAAGTAAGGGGTATATTCTTCAATTTTCTTTGAAATAATCTCCTTCTGCCCTTCCGTCGTATAAAAAATAGCGGAACGATACTGCGTCCCGATATCCGGTCCTTGCCTGTTTAAGCTGGTCGGATCATGAGATTGAAAGAAAATATCCAAAATTTCTTCAGTAGATATTTTATCCGTATCATATTTTATCTTTACAGCTTCGGCATGTCCCGTCGTTCCGGAAGAAACCGTTTCATAAGAAGGATTTTCCACATAACCGCCACTGTATCCCGCTTCGGAAGACAAAACGCCGGGAAGCTTGTCAAAAGCCGCCTGAACACCCCAAAAACAACCGGCGGCCAGAATTATCTCAAGAATCATTTTTTCCTCCTTTCATCCTTTTTCTTTTAGAATTTAACAAAATAAGAAAGAAGACAATCTGCCTAAAAGCACAGCTCCCCCTCAATAACAGGGGGAAGAGGAAGCGGAACCGATAGTCAAAGCTCCTTGTTTCGCGCCGCTTTCCGAGACAAAGATACCGCCGGAGACATTGGAAGCGTTGACAATGGTGATAGAGCCGGCAGCGCCTTCGTTGCGATAGTCACCTGCTT
>CASFRQ010000205.1 GCA_949296785.1 uncultured Alphaproteobacteria bacterium | reverse complement strand
TATTTGGTTGAAAATCTTTTCATCTGAATGGCCGATGAGCGAGATAATATTGTTTGAATCTATGCCCATTTCCATATAGGCCGTACTTCCTGTATGGCGAAAAAGGCGGAAAGTGTAATTGAAGCTGCAAGCGTCACTGGCTTCGTCTTTTTTGTAAAGTTTGAAGAGAGTTTGATAAAGTGTTTCCGCGCTTTCATAGGAAAATAAATCCAAAGGGGTTTCTGATAGTTTTATTTTTTTATCCGCTTAAAATAGCTATAAAGGCGGAGTGTAGTAACTGCCATTATAAGAACAGCCGGAAAATAAAGAAAGAACTTTAAGAAATCCGCCTCCGCCATGGAGAGGATATCAAAACATTCTTATTTGAAGAAAAAATAAAAAATAAAACTCTTAAAAGTTATTTTTTAAGAACTTTATTGGCGGCTGAGGATTTATAATAAACTTGCACCGACTAATGTAAGATGTATGAATGTATTCATGCCTTGCTCGCCAAGCTTCAAAGTTTTGTAAGTCTTACGGCTGGATTGGAATGTTTATAGCAACCCTTTGTGAGGTTTGAATCATAAAAAAGCGGGAGTAAAACCTCCCGCTTCTGTATGTAAGGTAAAAAAACCAATTTATGAGCGTTCTTTGTACCTTCCAAAGACCATGGCATCTAAAGAAGCCCCCCTGTCGGGCAACAGATCCTTATATTGAGAATGGTCGGCTTTCTTTTGCTTGAATGTTTGGATATTTTTAATTATTTTTGAAAGTTTTCCTGATTTCTTTGTCTCTTCTTTCATTTTTTTATCCTTTCCTCGCTCTTGGTGGAAAAATTTTTTGTAAGTATATTTTAAAACTGATTATTTTTTTGTCAATAGATTTCTTAATTTTTTTTATAAAACATAAAACTTAGAAGAAAATTAAAAAAGAGTTTTGATATTTTTTGAAGAGATAAAGCTAAGATAAGTGGAAAGTTTCTGGATTTTTATTAGAAAAAAGGATTTTTAATGGAAAATAAAAATTCAATGGAAGAGGTGAAAAACATGACTTTCTGAAACAGGAAATTTTATATGAAAAAACTCAAAGAGAACAATTTGTGGATATAAACAGTGGTTCTGTTGAGAAATTTTTATCAGGCAAGCCGCGCGTTTTTTTTCGGTAAAGACCGCGGCAAAAAATTTTTATCGCTCAAAGTTGAGATTGAAATTTATGGAAAAGATTGTCTCCGACTCAAAGAAAAATAAAACAACCGGGTTAAACTTTTGGGAATAAGCGAAGGGAATATAAGCTCTTTGTCAGATTGTTCTTTCCTTGCAGTCGTTTATGATAATACAGAGTTAATGAAGCAAAGGGGGAAAAGATGTTTGCTTGGGGAATTTTATTTTTAATTATTGCAATTGTGGCGGCTTTCCTGGGATTCGGCGGTTTGGCCGGTACGGCGGCATGGGCGGCGCAAGTCGTTTTTGTTGTCGGTTTGATTTTGTTTGTTCTGACTTTGATTTTTGGAAGGAGGAAGACAAACTGATCTTTTTAATTATGCCGTTTTTTTAAGTCTGTATATTTTTCAGAAGAGAAAACGCTGTTTTGCCGGCCGTTTCTTCCTGTTTTACGGAAGGAGGCCGGTTTTCTTATTTTTTATGTGCCGACAGTGTAAAGTGTTCTGGGCAGGATAAATTCGGGATGAAGTATGAAGGAAGGTTCTGTTGATAAAATCTCTTCCCGGCTGCAAGTACTTGAGCCCGGGGGAATTTTATAAAAAAGTGTTGATTTTTCGTGTGAAAGGAGAGTAAACTCTTCTCTAGTTTTGTGTTTTTTATTCAACTTAAAAAAGGGACGGAATTTTTATGTCGCAGTACAATCATACGGAAATTGAAAAGAAATGGCAAAAATATTGGGATGAGAACCAGACTTTTAAGGCGGAAATCAAGCCGGGGCAGAAAAAATATTATGTTTTGGACATGTTCCCGTATCCCAGCGGCAATGGCTTGCATGTCGGGCACGCGGAAGGGTACACAGCTTCCGATGTGACGGCGCGTTATAAAAGGATGAAAGGCTTTAATGTTCTGCATCCGATGGGGTGGGATGCGTTTGGCCTGCCTGCCGAAAGGTATGCCGAAAGAACGGGGACGCCGCCCGCCGTCAGTACAAAGCAAAACTGTGACCGTTACCGCCAGCAGCTGAAGGCTTTGGGATTGTCTTATGACTGGAGCCGGGAGATTTCAACGGCGGATCCGAAATATTATAAATGGACGCAGTGGATTTTTACGGTTTTATACAACCGAGGTCTGGCTTATGAGTCGGAAGTGGCGGTTAACTGGTGTCCGAAATTGGGAACTGTTTTGGCTAATGAAGAAGTCAAGGATGGCAAATATGTTGAAACCGGCGATGAGGTAATTAAAAAGCCTATGCGCCAGTGGGTATTAAAGATTACGGCGTACGCCGAACGTTTGCTGCAGGATTTGGATAAAATAGATTGGCCGGAAAGCATTAAAACGATGCAGCGCGAGTGGATAGGTAAGAGCATCGGCGCGGATGTTGAGTTCAAGGTGGACGGCACCAACGATGTTTTCACGGTGTTTACGACGAGACCGGATACTTTGTTCGGCGCGACTTACTGTGTTTTGGCGCCGGAGCATCCTTTGGTTGGGCGTTTGGCCTCCGCGGAGCAAAAGGCTCAAGTGGACGCGTATGTAGCCCAGGCGGCGCAAAAAAGCGCTCAAGACCGGATGAAAGAAGAAAAGGAGAAGACGGGTGTCTTTTTGGGGGCGTACGCCGTCAATCCGGTCAACGGTAAAAAGATTCCGATTTATATTTCCGACTATGTTCTGGGCGATTATGGGTACGGCGCGATTATGGCAGTGCCGGCGCATGACCAGCGCGATT
>CASFRQ010000204.1 GCA_949296785.1 uncultured Alphaproteobacteria bacterium | reverse complement strand
TGTGGTGAAGGAGCGTATTCCCAAGATTTCAAGGGATAATTATCATCTCCTCTTTTAAAAGAAGAAGGGGTAATATAATTTCTGGAATGCCAAAGGCCGCTTAACACCTCGTTAAAGGCCGGATTTTTAAACTTTTCTGGAGGGTCTTGAAAAAATGCCGGATATTCCTTTTCAAAGACAGGGCGATATTTTTCAATAATACAGGCGTTGTATTCTTTTTCTTCTTTTCCTGAACAATCTATGTCAACGGCATTTTTCATTTCTTCCGGATATTTCTTCTTGATAATGTCAAAATAATCCGCAGACTTGATCCTTTTGGAAAACTTTTCATAAAGGTTTTCTTCAGGGTAAAAAATAAGATGAGATTCTTCCTTTTCTTCTTTTTTCTCTTCAGAAGGAAGGTGTCCCTCAAATATCTTCTGGGTTTCTTCCGGATGAATATTGCTCTGTTCCGCTGATGATACGGCAGAAAAACTGTTTAAGAAAAATAAAAAGGACAGAATAATCAGAAATTTCATGTACATCTCCATTTTTTCTTAAAATAAATAAAACAATAAATAAGTCAACTTTTTTAGAAAACATCTTAAAATTTGAGCTTTCTGAGGCGGATGATTATTCAAAACAATTTATAAAAAATGATATTAATAAATTTGTGGCAGACTTAAAAAGTGATGGCATGGATTTTTTCTCCCTTCCTAGATCCAAACAAATAGCGTTGTTGGATATGCGGTATAATTTGGGCGCGTCATTTAATATAGACAGAGACACCCTCCATCCCGGCAGAAAAGATTTTCCGAAATTGGGGATGGCCCTCTATACGAAAAACTATCCTGTGGCCGGGAATGAAAGCAATCGTATAGGGTTGCCTGAAGCTTATCAAGATAAGAATGAACTCGCGGCAAAACGAAAAGAAAATGAACTTAACAGAAATGACAGAGTAAAACTTTTATTCCAACTGCCAGATTATTTTTACAGGGATTATTTTTTCTAAATTCCGGATGCCCCGTTATTCAACGGGGTATTTTTTTTTGAAACGATAAAGGTCAAGTTTTTCATCATCCCATGCTTGGCAATGTTGACTTTCCGGCATATTCATATATCCCCAAACTTCCCGGAAGTAAAAGGCGAAATCTTCTTCTAAAAAAAGCTGCATTAAATAATAAAAATAGTAACTCTCTAGCTTGCATGAAGCATAATATAAATTGTATATCGGAACCGGGTATTTACGAAGATCGGAGGGAGAACTTACTTTCCGAACCAACAAAAAATCATTTTCGCTTTCGTCAATAAGAGTATAAGGAGTAAAGGATTTATCCCGTTCTCCCCCCGAATAATATCCGGCAGGGGTTAAACGAAAATAAAATGGGTATTTTTCACTCGTTGCCGAATACTGAAAAATGGGATTTTTAAAACCTTCCCATTCGCTTTTCTGCGGTGGGTTGGGATAAAGCTTTTTTAAAAGGCATAAGTCTTCTTTATATTTTTTTTCTCCGATAGATTGTTCAATAGCGCTACATATATTGACATCCGCGTCGCAAAACTTTTTTCGTAATTGTATATCTCCGGTCATTTGGTTTTTAATGGAAATTTTTTCAAGCTGGCCCAGATATTCCGCCTCTTTCTCGGTCAAGGGTTCAAAACATTCAAGGTAGGATTTCCGTACGAATTCAGGCAGTTTGTCTAATTGCTCTTGCGTCGGATTGGGAAAATCGGATACAGAACGATCAAATTTGGAACTGCTACTGGAACGGCTATAGGAAACAGGTAAAAACGAAAAAAATAATAAAATGGTAAAAATAAAACTTTTCATAATTCAATTCCTTTTATTCAACGGGAAATTTTCTTTCTTTCAGGTAATCTTCAAATTTTCTGAATATTTTGTTTTCAGGCGTACCTGCTTGACGCAGATTGGAAAATTGAGATAAAGAGGAGGCCTTCTCATCCAGGAAAAAAGAAATTAAGAAGAAATAAGCGGCCTTCTGCCGACTGTAAAGTTCCATATAATTAGAAAGATCATAGTAAAAATAATAAACGGGAATGTGAAAAATATTAATGGATTCTTCACGTCTCATTAAAATAAAATCATAATCGTCATCCACCAAATCGGCTTTTAAAAAATTATCTTCCCCTCCGGAATAAAATCCGAACGGTGTTAATCGTTCATAAGTAGGATAAAAGACGGGATTTTTAAACAAGTGATTTTTTATTTTCAGAGGCTGTTTGATTTTGGCAGGCCATACAGAAGGAGAAGCATAAGCTTTTGAAAATTTCCAAGCTTTCGGATAAACTTTACGGAACAGACAGGAATCTTCTTCTGATTTTGCCTCGGCAATATCGTCTAACATTCTCTGATAAAACCATACATCCTCCCACTCTTCTATCGGCAAAGATTGATTATTGTATTGTTCCATAATTTTTTGTTCTTGTTCCGTTAAAGGTTTAAAACACTCTTGATAAGCCTGTTTTATGAAAGGTGGCAGTTTTTCCAATTGTTCTTTTGTCGGATTGGGAAATTTAAATGCCGCTGAGGCGGTTAGTGTATCAAAAATAAAAATCAACAAAATAATAAAAAATTTCATAAAAAGCCTCCTAAATAATTCAAGCTTTAATAGGATTTTATATTTTCTTTTGTAAAAGGAGTCGTTAAAAAAGACGGGAACGGCCATTTTTCTTCCAGATTATAAATATAGGCATCAAAATTGGGCAGTTCCCCCTTTTTTTGACGGCATTCTTGCCCGGTTAAGTTTGGATGTACGATGAAAAGATCTGTCGCCCGATAATCTCCCTTTGTAAATATATCTTGTAGAGAATCATATGTTACAAGACTTATTCGGCAAGCTCCTCTGATAGAATTCATCATATGAAAAACAAAATAAGTGATGCGAGGACCGAGGTTATCGTCCTCTTTGACTTTTCTAACAATTATGATATCCGTCAGGTCATCTGCCAATAGGATGGGAAAATAAGGAGATTTTAAAACAGAATTCGGATTATAGACCTGCACTGTCATTTTTTCGGGAGTTAGAAGAATAGGATACTCCAAAATATCCGTATCAAAGTTCATTGGAAGATAAAATAAAGGGTTTTTAAATTCCGTTAGAGGTTTTTCCATTCTTCCGGGATACAATTTTTTGAAAGCGCAAATATCTTCTTTCAGTTTTCGTTCATTGTAAAGCCTGAAATAAGGATAATCCTCCTTATTGTCCTCGGAAAAAGATTCCCTGCTTCCTTTTTTTTGAATTTCTTCCAATTCTTCCAAACTGGGAGGAAGTGAACAGTCTTCAAATACTTGCAGGATTTCTTTTGGAACATTGTAAGATTGCTGAACATACCATTCAAATGATTGATCATGTTTTGGAAATGGGATATAAGGTTCATCCCATTTAACGGCGTAAGGACAGTTCTTTTCCAAAGAAGGCGTACTGAAAGAATCCGTAGTATAAGTTTCTTTTTGAACTAGCAAATCGTCAAGTCTGCGTATGGTTCTTCCTGCAATGAAACACGAATTACTCTCAGAATTATTCGGTTCAATTGTGAACAAAATAGTTTCGCTGTCGCAATCAAGGATGACATAAGTAAAATCATCTTTCATTAAGCGGCAGTTTTGTTTTGGTAAAGGGGCAAGTTCCCAATATTTCGGGGGATAATTTTCATCTCCTCTTTTAAAAGAAGAAGGGGTAATATAATTTCTGGAATACCAAAAATTGTTTAGCACCTCGTTAAAGGCCGGATTTTTAAACTTTTCGGGAGGGTCTTGAAAAAATGCCGGATATTCCTTTTCAAAGACAGGGCGATATTTTTCAATAATACAGGCTTTTTCTTCCTTCCCTTCTTTTCCTGAACAATCTGTGTCAACGGCATTTTTCATTTCTTCTGGATATTTCTTCTTGATAATGTCAAAATAATCCGCAGACTTGACCCTTTTGGAAAACTTTTCATAAAGGTTTTCTTCAGGGTAAAAAATAAGATGAGATTCTTCCTTTTCTTCTTTTTTCTCTTCAGAAGGAAGGTGCCCCTCAAATATCTTCTGGGTTTCTTCCGGATGAATATTGCTCTGTTCCGCTGATGATACGGTAGAAAAACTGTTTAAGAAAAATAAAAAGGACAGAATAATCAGAAATTTCATAAAAAACCTCCGTTTTTTTTGATGATAAAGAGAAAAAGGAATAAGTCAACTTTATTTAGAAAAACGGACAACGGCCGCTCTTTTTTTTGCCGGTCGGACAGGATGCTGGAGAGATTGAGAAAAGCCTTTGATTTTTGAAAGGATTTCTTTTACAATACTTTTTATAAAAATAAAAAAAGAGAGGTCTTTATGCGTTTGGGTTTATGTTCTTTTTTTCTTGGCGCGGCTTTGTTGGCAAGTTCGGTAGGGTATGCCGGTATAACGGAAGCGGTGCAGTCTTTGAATGCTCGCAATTATAAAGCGGCTTTTGACGAATTTTCTTATTTGGCCAGTGAAGGGGATGCGACGGCAGCGTATTATTTGGGTTACATGCATCAAATGGGGCTTGGAATTCCCGTTAATTTTCCTCAGGCAATGAGTTGGTTTCAAAGAGCGGCGGAAAAAAATAACCTGGATGCCGTTTACCAAATGGGTATGATGTATTTGGAGGGGAAGGGGGTTCCTAAAAATGTCAACAAGGCTTTGGATCTTTTAAAAACCGCCGGCCGGAATAACCATGCCGAAGCTTTGTACCAGCTGGGAGAAGTTTACGCCAAAGGGACGGATGTTAAAAGGGATTATCCCTATGCTTACGGTTATTATCAAATTTCGGCCTTGGAAGGTTATGCGCCGGCTCAGTACAAACTCGGATTGTTGTTCCTTTACGGCCGAGGCGTGCCGCAAGATTATCAAAGATCTGTCCGTTGGCTTCGCAGGGCGGCTGACCAGGGATATGTTTTTGCCCAAAGGGATTTAGCTGAACTGTTTGCGACGGATAGAACTCTGATTAACCCGGCGGAAGCGTACGCTTGGTATAATATTATCGCGGCGTATAATTCCGATGCCGTCGGGGATTGGGCTGTGACGCGTCGTGATGAAGTTTTTGCAAAAATTAAAAATTCGGAAGGGTTGCTGGCTTCTCAGGAAGCTGCCCGAAAATGGCGGCCGAAACAGCCGAAAGATACGGTGCCTCAGGATGAGTATAATTCCCCAAGACCGATTATTCCCGGTTTTAATGATGAAGCGACAATGAGTCTGCTTCGCGGCGGGCAAGATTCCGTTTATATAGAAGGGGCAAGGTACGGCATTACAAGGGCAGATATTGATGAGGCTATTTTAAAGAAAGATTTTTCTTCCGTTGAAAAGAAAGTTGAAAATTCCGCCAGACAGGGACATACAGAGGTGTTTGCTTACCTAGGGGATGTTTTTACGGAAGTAGTAAAAGATCCGGTTCAGGCGTTTTCTTGGTATCAGCGCGGCGCCACGGAAAAGGACGCGACTTCTATGATAAAGCTTGCTTCTTTGTACTGCGGCGGAAAAGAGCCGGTTGATTTGGATTTGACGGAATGTTACAAATGGCTTTACCTGGCTGAAAAAAATGCAGGAGTTTCCGTGAAAGTCAAAGCGCGCGAAAATATGCAGACGGTTGAAAAGCAACTGTCGGAAGAGGAAAAGAAACAGGCAAGAGAAAGCGCTTTGGAATGGGAAAATGAGCGTGAAAACAGAGGGGTCTTGAAACGTTTCTTTAAATAGAAAGAAGTGTTTCCCATCTTTTTTGAAAAAGTTTCCAAGAGCTGTCTGTTCTCGGCTGGCACTGTTTTCGTCGGGACGGGTGAGTTTCCTGTGCCCGGTGGCAGAGATAAAAAAGTACAGAAAAAATATCGCGGGGTTTGAAAATGATAAAGCCCTTTAAATAGTCAACAAACAACTGCCATGAGTTTTCGGTTAAAGAAAGAACAGTCAAAAATCCAAATGGAAGCGGTTGTTTTAGAACTTCCGGCATGGCAAGTGAAAAATCTTTTTTCTGAAATCAGGAGAAATTTAAATTTTAAAGGAAGCTGCATTTGCGGCTTCCTTTTTTATTTTTTCCTGACAGCTTATTTTCTCCGGCCTTCTTTTTTCTTGTACAACAGACCGCAGGATTTGAAAGAACAGTAACTCTTTTTTGAAACAATCAAATGGTCAAGCACTTGGATATCTGCCGAAGATAAGACCTCTACCGCTTTTTGTGTCATAATGATATCCGCCTCCGACGGCGTGACATCTCCGGACGGATGATTATGGCACAGGATGACGGATACGGCTCCGATTTCAAGGGCTTTCTTTAAAATCTCCCGAGGATAAATGGGAGTCTGGTCAATCGTTCCTTTCTGCATCGCTTCATCCAAAATCAGATGGCAGCCGTTGTCCATATAGAAAACATTGAAACTTTCCTGCGTGCTGTAAACCATTTTGGCTTTACAGTAGTTAATCAGCTTGTCAAAGTTTTGCAAAACGGGCGTGTCGGCAACATCCTGTTTTAAGATTCTTAAAACGGAAGACTGGATAACTTTGAACAAAGCGACACTGTTTTCTTTCAAAAAAGGAATCTGATAAAGCTTGTGTTCCGGCGCATAAAGCACATCCGAAAAGGAACCGAACGCTTTCAACAAGTCTTTAGCCAAAGGTTTGACATCTTTTCGCGGAATGGCGTAGGTTAAAATCAATTCCAGCAATTCATAATCCGGAAGACTGTCCGGATTATTGAGAAGTTTGTCTCTTAACCGATGCCGGTGTCCGGCAGTGTAATCGGCTGCTTTTTTCTCTTTTGTCTTTGGCGCGGGCAGATTGTCTAAAAGCAAGTCATCCATTTTGTTTTCTCTGTAATTAAAGGGGAGGGAAGAAAAGAGGAAAGCTTCCTCTTCTTTTATTTATACGGCGGGCAGTTCCATCCTTTCGGCGAAAGGGTGAAAATTTCCGGCCCTTTTTCGGTGATGCCGATGGAATGTTCAAACTGAGCGGATAACGAACGATCCTTTGTAATCACCGTCCATCCGTCGGAAAGGGTCAAGGTTGCGCTGCGGCCGGCGTTCACCATGGGCTCCACGGTGAAAATCATTCCTTCTTGGATTTTTTCCCCTTCGCCGGGTGTACCGTAGTTCAGAACATTCGGCATGGCGTGAAAAACTTTGCCGACGCCGTGGCCGCAGTAATCTTCCACAACGGAAAAACCCTGGCGATGCGCGCAAGCTTCCATCGCATGCCCCGCGTCCCCCAAAGTGTGGCCGATTTTACATTCGTTGATACCGGCCCACATGGTGTCAAAAGCGTTTTGGACAAGCCTTCTGGCTTTAACGGAAATTTTTTCTCCGACAAAGTACATCCGGCTCGTGTCCCCGTGCCAACCGTCCACAATCGGCGTGATGTCTATATTGATGATATCTCCTTCGTGTAAAACTTTATCCCCCGGAATGCCGTGACAGACGATATGATTGGCGGAAATACAGCTGGCTTTCGGATAGCCGTGATAGCCGATGGTGGCGGGGATACCACCGTTATCCCGCATAAATTCCTCCAATTTTTCATCCAGTTGTCCGGTCGTAACCCCCGGAACGACAAACGGCGTGATATAATCTAAGGTTTCGGCGGCCAGCCGACCGGCTTTGCGCATACCGTCAAATTCGGATACTTTGTAAATGGAAAGTTTTTTATTTGTCATCAATACTCACTTCATTTTCTATTTCTATCGTATTTTGGGTTATTTTACATTTCATGGGGATAATTTCCACCCCTTTTTTAAGCGCTTGCGTTATTAAATAAGTAAAAGACGGGTTTTGCCGCCAGGAGAGGAACAATTTATCCGCATCGGCCCTGAAAAAAACGATAAAAAGAAAAGCTTTTGTTTTTTCCGTTTTTAAAGAAATCAGGTTCGTCAGCTGAATTTGTGCCTGCAGACGCATGTCATCCGGATAAACAAAACGGTCATCTTTTTTTGAAAAACCGGCGGCAGCCATGACAAGACATGTATTTCCCCCCTCGTCATAAAAACGCAACAAGGGACAGGAAGCAACGGAAGTATCCTCTTTTTTATAAGACGGATAAGAGGAAAGTTTTTTCAGTTTTCCTTTCTGTAAGGCTTCCTCAAAAACCTCTTCCAATCTTAACTCATTAACGGCGACGAGAGTTCCCTGCGTTTCTATTTGTTCCAAAACATAAAGGGGAGAATCGGGTGAGCTCTGGCGTCGCACGGAAACATAGATTTTTCTAAAAGGAGAAAAGTCATCCAGTAATTTAGACAGAAGCGGGGCGAAAACCTCCACGCGTTTTTTAGTCGTTGTCAGTCGGGCCAAAAGAGTCGTTTCGTCCTTTACCCCTTCAAGAGTACCGGCGAGCAGAAGCGTTTCATAGTTCATCTTTTATCCCCTTATTCTTTTTTTAAAGGATATTGATTTTTTTTCGGAAAAGCAATAAGAAAGAAAGTATGAAAAAAATTGATAAAAGATACATATGGTCTTTGCTGATCTTCCTGTTTGTCGCCAGTTGGCTGCTTTTAAATTCGCCGCTGATGTACGGGGATTGATTTTTGCAATTGAATTTTTTCCTTATTTGTGAGATTATTAAAGTAATTTTAGACAAATAAGGGAAAGTCATATGTCCGAATCCGAATTCAGAAAAAAATTGTTGAGAAAGGCGTCGGTTGTTGCTTTGGCCGGCGCGATGATGTTTGCCGGGATAGGCTGTACTTCCACCTCAGTCTTGCAAACGCGTGAAAATTTACAGGAATATATGTTGGCCGCGCAGGATACCAGAACGGACAGAGAAGTTTTAGACTCCCTTTTGGACAGGTGCGTCGGCATGACGGCCTCTCAAAAAAGAGCTTTTTCAAAAAATCTGAGAGTTTTGATGGGAACGGAGTCGGGAAATATTCTTTTGCGGCGCCTGCCGGATGAAGTCTACTTTGAAGTCTCTCCTGATTTAAAAAGAACGGAAGATTCTTTTGTCTTGGGAACATACAGCGGACAGGATAAAAAAATTTGTTTAAGTCCGGATGTTTTTTCTTCCGCTGACAGGGATCTTTTGACGGTCGCTCTGGCACATGAAATCGGTCACGCCATTCAAGATGACATGCGGGTTGGGGAAAGAAGCGGCGAAGATACTTCTTTTTCTCCCTTTCAGGCGGCAAGTTTAAATAAGCTGACGGAAGCGGAAATGTTTGCTTATTCTTTGGACACGATTTATCAGGTAAAAAAGAATGATACATCGTTCTTTAAAGAAATTTTTCTTCAAGACGATATTATTTATAGTCAAAAGATGTATGAAGGTTATGCCGCTGCTTATGAAAAAAATCTGAATTATTTTAAAGAACTGGGAACGCAGCCTGCTCGCGCGGATGCTTATGCGCGCCGAAAAACAATGGGGGAGTTTGTTGAAATTATGCTTTCTCCGATATTTGGCGGCGAATACGGTATGGAAACATTCAGCTGGGATCTGTCTTATGATTTACAGGGAGCGCAAACGGTTGACAGTATTTTACTGCTTTATCCCGATACGCTTTCCTCCGAAGGAAACGACGCATTATACCGTTCTTTGTTAAAACAACACGCGGACGGTCTTTTTATGGAGGCGGAAAAGTTGGAAAACCTTTTAAAAGATAGGGATTTGGCCTACTTCTTATATCAACCTTCTGCCGTCTTGGCCGCTTATGAGACGGGCGACGTTCAAAAAGAAGATTTGCTTTCTTTCAGGCAGGCTGTTTCCAAAACGGAGGAATTTCAAGCCGTCAAAGAGGCTTTTTTATCTCCGGTTCAAGAAACCTTGTATGAAAAAATAAAAATCTTACCGGATGTCAAAACGTTGGCTTTGCTGGCGGAAAAATCAAACAGTCGTCTCTAATCTTTCAAGATGAAAGGAAAGGTATTGGAAAAAGAAAATAATCCGTATTTGTCTTCTGCTGAACAAACGAAGACAAACAATTTGAAACAAAAGCTGTTAAGAGGAGTTTCCGCTCTTGCTTTAGCCGGTTTCATAACCTTATCCGGGACGGGATGTTCTACCTTGGTGACGCCGGAAGCAATTCAGTCTATACAGCTTCAGATTTCTGAGACAACGGATATCCGAACAGATGGGGAAGTTTTAAATACTTTGATGAAACAGGTTACAAAAGCGTCGGCTCAGGAAAGAAAAATGCTTTCCGATGCTTTTAAAATCCTTTTAAAAATAGAATCAGGCAATGCCTTGTTACGCAGAGTTCCTTCCGATATGAAATTCAAAGTCAAGGATTTTGGTACGGAAAGCGATGGAGGGTACGACTCATGGCAAGGAGATATTGTTTTAAATAAAAACAAATTCAACGAAAAAGAGAAGGATTGGATCCCTGTTACTTTGGCTCATGAATTGGGTCATATGATGCAATATGAGATGAAACTCAGTGGTTTAACAAAAGACAAGACATCTCTTTCTCCTTTTCAAGTTGCTAGTTTGGATAAACTGAACGAAGCGGAAATGATGGCGTTTACTTTTGATACGATTTATCAACTCCGGAATAAGATTTCTCCTCATTTTTGTGAAACGATAATTATCCAGAACGGTTTGTATTCTTACCCTTTGTTTTTGGAATATGCCGCATTGTATGAAAAAAATGCAAAAATATTCAAAGAGGCCGGATTGCCGGAACGGGATGTTGAAAAAAACGCGCGCCGCGAAACAATGGGAACATTTGTTATGGCTGTGTTGGACGAGTCTGTAATGGAAAAGTTGCCTCTTCGTCAAGATGTTAGATTCGGAGCGGTCCAAAGAGCTTCCGCCTGGAATAAAATGTATGATGCACAGGCTTTGGGAAATCTGGCTAAGTTGGTTTCCTGGCGATCCGGTAGTTTGTCCGCCGAAGGGAATGACGAACTGTATCGTTATATGCTCGGAGAACATGCCGAAGGTTTGGGGCTTTCGGCGCAAGAATTGGAAGATGCATTGGATTCCAATCTGAAATTGCAGAAAGAGACTTACCTTTCGGCGGCGGTTTTAGCAAACTATGAGGAAGGTGTCAGTAAAGCCGACGCTTCTCTTTTAAGAAAAGAGATATCCAAAACGCCGGAATATTTAAAAGTGACGGAAAACTATCGTTCCGGTTCTTCTGATTTTTCGGAATCGGTAAAAAATTTTCCCATTATTGAATCTTTGATTAAAAGCCGTTAATATTTCCATTGCCAAAAATAACCGAATGAAAAAATTTACATGGTTTTGTTTTTGGTAAAGTCGCTGTGAAATAGTCAATTGAGAAAAGGAAAATGATTTAAATGAT
>CASFRQ010000203.1 GCA_949296785.1 uncultured Alphaproteobacteria bacterium | reverse complement strand
GGATTATTTGGAAATTCACGGTACGGTTTCGGGGCAGATTGTTTCCCGTTCGGTGAAACTGGCCGAGACAGCCAGAGTAGAAGGAGACATTACGCATGAAATTCTTTCTATTGAGCCGGGCGCTGTTCTGGAAGGCAGGTGCCATCGTCAGGATGGTCCTATTCATTCCGGAGAGGCTGAAAAAGATCTGATGATTGAAGAAAAAAAGGTTTTACAGGCTCCGGATAAAGCGCAAGAATAAAGCTTGCGGTTTGATTGAGGAACTGAGATGCCAAAAGATTTTTTTTGTTGTAAAAAGGGGAGAGCGTTGTTTGTTTTTCAATCTCTCCGCCATTAGCCAGTCTTTTGAATTTTTGTTGAGATTGAAAGGACTGCCGGGAAGAGGGAAGGCACTTTTTTTGGGAAAAAGGTACGGAGAAGACCTTTTGTCGTTTTAGAAAGTTTTTGTTTATCAGGTCTTTGCGGTTGATTGGTTAAAGAAAGAATGAGGAAAAAATGTTTCAAGGTGCTTTTACGGCTTTATTAACTCCTTTTAAAAAAGATGGTTCTCTTGACGAGGAAGCATTTCAATCGTTTGTGGAGTGGCAGATTGAGGAAGGAATAGAAGGGCTTGTCCCTTGCGGTTCCACGGGAGAGGCGATGACAATGACCGAACAGGAACGCAAAAGGGTTATTTCTCTTTGCGTGGAGGCGGCGGCACATCGCGTTCCCGTTATTGCCGGAACGGGATCCAATTGTACGGCGGCAACCATTGAAATGACAAAGTTTGCTAAAGAAGCGGGCGCGGATGGGGCTTTGTTGGTAACGCCTTATTATAATAAACCGACTCAGGAGGGATTGTATCAACATTTTAAAGCCGTGAATGACGCGGTGGATTTACCGCTTATTCTTTACAATGTGCCGACAAGGACGGGACGGGAAATTTCTGAAGAGACGGTTATTCGTTTGTCTTATTTGGAACATATAGCGGGAATCAAGGATGCGACGGCGGATTTATCCCATGTTCCGGTTTATAAGAATAAAGCGGCAAAAGGTTTTTGCCAGTTATCCGGAGAGGATGCTTTGGCTGTCGGTTATTTGGCCCAGGGAGGGGATGGAATTATTTCCGTTTCTTCCAATATCGTGCCGAAAATGGTCAGTGAAGTTCAAAAGGCGTGGCGGCGAAGGGATTGGAACACGGTTGATGTGTTGCAGTTGAAGCTGGCGGACTTGCATAAGGCGATGTTTGTTGAAACCAATCCGATGCCGGTGAAGTATGCTTTTTCTTTAATGATGAAGGGAGAGGGCGTTTTGCGGCTGCCTTTGGTGGAAGTGAAAGATTCTTCCAAAAAGTACATAGGGGATGTTTTAAAAGAGTTGGGACTTGTTTGAATGCCTAAGGAATTGATTTCAACGGGGCGCATCGCTCAAAACAGAAAGGCTCATTTTAATTATCAGATAGAAGAGGTTTTTGAGGCCGGCTTGGTTCTTCAAGGAAGCGAAGTAAAATCCTTGCGTGCCGGGCATGTGAGTATTAACGACGCCTTTGCGCAGGAGGAAAAGGGCGAATTGTTCCTTTTAAATATGAAAATCAACGCGTATTCCAAAAGTTCTTTCTTTACGCCGGCGGAGTCCCGTCCCCGTAAACTTCTTTTGAAAAAAAAGGAGTTGAATCGTATTTTCGGCCGTATTTTAAGAAAAGGTTATTCCCTGATTCCTTTGGAATTGTATTTTAACCATAAAGGAATTGCGAAAATTAAGCTGGGATTAGGGGTCGGCAAATCTATGATAGACAAGAGGGAAACTGAAAAGCAGAGGGAATGGAACCGCCAAAAGCAACGCATTATGAAAGGTGACAGATACTGACAAAAGTTTTTTTCCGATGGAGGCAGTTTCTATGCGTGAAAAATTCCCGAGAAAGCAATTTTGATTTTTGTACGGCAGGTCTCCGGTGCCGAGAAAAATATTGAACAAGAACAAAGAAAAAATGTTTTAGTTTTTTTGTAATACGGGAAAATTAGTATTTTCCTTTTAAGTTGTCCCGTTTTTTTGAAGCATGTTGAATTACTGCTAAGAAAGGAAGCTGCAAAGGCAAAAAAGCCTTTTTTCTTTATGTTTTGGCGATTGTTTTTTTCGGACAGAACCCCCTTTTCCTTGTCTGGATTTATGAAAAAATGAATTTCTTTG
>CASFRQ010000202.1 GCA_949296785.1 uncultured Alphaproteobacteria bacterium | reverse complement strand
CGCTCTTATTTCAAAATAAATGGTTTTTATTGTCTTCCCATTGAAGCTTTTCTTGAAAATTAGCCGTAGACAATAAGGTCCTAATTTTCTGAAAATAAAGGATATGGCGGAGGATGAATAGGATAATATTTAATAAAGACGGTTATATTTTTAAAATAAAAAAGGATAGAAGCAAGAATAAAGCCGTAAAAGTCTACCAGAACCGCATTATATTTTTTTAAGGAAAATAAAGTGAAAATATGATACAGTCCCTTTTATAAAAAAGGAAAAGAAAATGAGCGGACTTTTTGAACAATTAACGACCCGTCCGTTGGCGGACAGGTTGCGGCCGAAAACTTTTGACGAAGTTGTCGGACAGGATTCTTTATTAGGGGAAGGGGCGCCTCTACGGCGAATGATTGAGTCGGGGAAAGTTTCCTCCTTTATTCTATGGGGGCCTCCGGGAACGGGAAAAACGACAATCGCGCGGTTGTTCGCCCATTTAACGAACATGTATTTTGAACCGCTTTCCGCTGTTTTTTCCGGCGTTGCCGATTTGAAAAAAGTGTTTGAAGAGGCGTCAAAACGTCGTCTGATGGGACAGCAAACTCTTTTATTCGTGGATGAAATTCACCGTTTTAACCGCGCGCAACAGGACAGTTTCCTACCCGTTGTGGAGGACGGGACGATAACCGTTATCGGGGCGACGACGGAAAACCCGTCGTTTGAGCTGAACAGCGCTTTGTTGTCCCGGATGCAGGTGTTCCGTTTGAACCTTTTGGACGATTCGGCCTTATCGGCGTTGATGGAGCGGGCGGAAAAGGAATTGGGACAGCCTTTGCCTTTGGAAGAAGAGGCCAAAGCAACTTTGAAACAATACGCCGCCGGGGACGGACGGTTTTTGCTGAATATGATAGATGCTTTAACAAGGACGGTACGTGAGGTAGAGGTTTTGTCAACGGAGGGGATCTCTAAACTTTTGGCGCAAAAAATGCCCGTTTATGATAAAGACAAGGAGGGGCATTACAGCCTTATCAGCGCCTTGCATAAGTCTTTGAGAGGATCCGATCCTCAGGCGGGACTTTATTGGGCCGCCCGGATGATTGAAGGGGGAGAGGAGCCTGGATATATTTTCCGCCGCTTGGCCAGGTTTGCGACGGAAGATGTTGGTTTGGCCGACCCGCAGGCAATGGTTCAGGCGATGGCGGCTTGGGATACTTTTGAACGATTGGGCGCGCCGGAAGGGTATTTGGCGTTGGCTCAGTTGGTTGTTTATCTGGCAACGGCGCCAAAATCCGTCGGTGTTTATAAAGGGTGGGACAAGGCGCGCGCTTTGGCGCAAAAGACCTCGTCTCTCATGCCGCCGTTTCATATCATCAACGCGCCGACAAAACTGATGCAGCAAATGGGGTATGCGCAAGGGTATATTTACGATCCAGACACGCCGGAAAGCTTTTCCGGACAGAACTATTTTCCGGACGGTATCCGCCGACAGGAATTTTATCGTCCCGCGGAACGGGGATTTGAAAGAGAACTGAAAAAAAGGCTGGATTATTGGGATAATTTAAGGAAGAAAAAATGCCAAAAGAAATCAGAAGAATAGAGGAAAAAGAGTCGGAATCGCGTCTGGACCGTTGGTTTAAAAGGGAATATCCCTTTTTGTCCCACGGACAGGTTGAAAAAATGCTTCGGACCAAGAAAATCAAAGTGAACGGTGCGAAGGCAAAGGCAGATTACCGTGTTCAAACAGGGGACGAGGTGGCGATTTTCTTTTCAGTGACGGGCGTGGAAAGTTTAGGTAATAAAGGCATAAGAAAGATAGCGGAAACAACCGGAAAAGGTACGGATGCGGCTGAAAATGTCGCTTGCAGGGAAATTGGTGTTTCCGAGGGAGGATTGAATATCGGTTGCTACGCGGAAACGGCGGACTTGTGCACCGGAAAGAAATATGGTTCGGCGGACAAGACCGAAAAAGAAAGCGCTGCCACTGGCAGTACTGGCAGGGATGGAAAAAAATGTACGGTTCGGGCAGGAGAAAAAAATAAAACTTCTGCCGAGGACAAAAGCGGGCAAAAATGGACCACGGCAGAAGTTGAAAATGAAACAAAGGTTTTTATGCGGGAGGAAGAAAATTTTCTCGGTAAAGAGACCGATATGCCGGAAGAGGGATATTTTTCCCGAATGTATGGCAAAAATGCTTCCTTTCGCGCCGTTTCTCATATCGTTTTAACGGAAAAAGAAGTGGAATATATCCGCTCTTTGGTGATTTATAAGGACGAGTGGCTGATTGCGTTAAATAAGCCGGCGGGGTTGGCCGTCCAAGGCGGGTCCAAAGTCGGGCAGCATGTGGACAGGTTATTGGACGGCTTAAAATTTGAAAAGGAAGAAAGGCCGTTTATTGTCCATCGCTTGGATAAGGAGACCAGCGGCGTTCTTTTATTGGCAAGAGACAGAAAAACGGCTGCCAAACTGGCTCAGATGTTTCAGACGAAACAGATGCGGAAAATTTATTGGGCCGTTTTGGACGGAGTGCCTGCCGTGGAAAAAGGAAAAATCAATGCGCCTTTATTGAAAAAGTCGGGGAGGGACGGCTATGAGAGCGTTGTTGTGGATGAAAACGGACAGAAGGCCGTTACTTATTATTGTACTTTGGATAAGGCCGGCAATAAGGTGTCTTGGTTAGCGCTGATGCCGAAAACAGGGCGAACGCATCAGCTGCGTGTTCATTGTGCTTCTATGGGGACGCCGATTTTGGGTGATGTCAAATATGGCGCCGAAAGGTTTTCAGGCAAAGGGGAAGCTTCTCCTTTGTTTTCTGAAAAGATGCATTTACATGCCCGTTCGTTGAGCTTGCCGCATCCGATGAAGCCTGGTAAACTTTTGTCAGTCAAGGCGCCTCTCCCCCCTCATATGCGGACGTGTTTTGACTTTTTCGGTTTTGATGAAAAGGAAGGAGAACGCTTTTTTGAAAGCTTCTTGAAACAAACGGGGGAAGTATGAAGTATTTTTTAAGGTTTCTGAAGTATACGGTTTTATTTTTAATTCTGCTTGTTTTGGCGGCGGTTATTTTTGTCTGGTCTATTGACTTGGATAAATATAAGCCGGAGGTAACTTCTGCTGTTCAGTCGGCTTTGGGCGGGCGGAATGTGTCTATCGGAAGCCTTCATGTGAAAAAATCTTTTATTCCGACCTTGTTGGTTCAGGATGTAACGGTGGCGAATGCACCCGCTTTTGAGGCGAGAGAGCCTTTCATGGCAAAAATTGGAAAAATAGAGGTTGTTGTTGATTTGAAGTACCTTTTTTCCGGAAAAATCGCCGTGACGAAGGTTTTATTACAGAATGCGTCCGTTTTTTTGCAGGAGAACGGCAAAGGGGTTAAAAATTGGGATTTTTCTTTGTCAGAGGATAAAAAAGAGGCGCTTGTTTCCGTTCTGAGCGTGGAAGATGAAAAATCCGGAGAAAAGCCGGTATCTGAGCCTGTCGCAAAAACGATTCCCGAATCGGGACAAAAAAGCTCGGAGGAAAAACAAACGACCGGCGCTGATGTTTTGGTGCGGGATTCTTCAAATGCCAGTTCTTTTGTTTTGGATAGATTGTCTGTGGACGAGATTGAGATTAAAAATCTGCTTTTAACTTATCAACCCGCTGAGGGAGAAAAGATATCTCTGCCTTTTTCAAGAATTGATGTGGCAGATTTAAAGAAAATTTCCGTTGAAGGGGTGTATTTGGATATTCCTTACGAAATGCAGGCGCAGGTCGGGGATATAAAAGAACTGGCGATTTTGAAAAGTCCTTTTCCTTTTTCCGTCTTTTTTCAATCTCAGGGGATGACGCTTCAGGCGGAAGGTCGTATTGACAACTTTCAGGAACCTCTGTCTGTTTCGGCAAAGTTGACAGTCGGGTTTGAGGAGAAAGGAATAGGTCAAAAATCTTTGTTGTCTTCTTACGGTGTCCTTCCATTTCGCGCGGATATGGGAATTGTATTAAAAGAAAACATCCTCAATGTTTCCGATTTTGTTTATAAGGCGGAAGAGTCGTCCGTTAAGGCTTCGGGAAAGGTTTTTCTTTCCCATACGCCGCTCCATGCAGAAGTAGTTGTTAAGTCTGATTATTTAAATATTTCACAAGTTCTTGATTGGGAGAGGTTTAGCCGGCGGAAGAATGCGGGACAGTCCTTATCTGAAAATTCTTCTGTTCTTTCAGCCGGTGAAGTAGATATCGCGGGAAATCCGACGACTGTTTCGGAGGTTGTTTTGAACCAATCCGAAAAAGCGCGGTCCGAGGATAAAGGAAGGCTGTTTTCTTCCGCATCGTTGCCTTTTCCTTTATGGCCGGAAATGAAGGTGTCCGTCAAAGCGGATTTTCAGAAAATTGTTCAGTTTGACGGGCAAACTCCTTTTTTCCTAAAAGTGACGGGCGATTTGACTCCTGTTCAGGTATCGGCGAACATTTCTTCCGATTTTTTACAAAGCCGGACAGAGATTTCTTTCAAGGTGTCTGATAATCGCCGGTCTTTAAAATCCAAAGACAAGGTTTTGGAAGTTCAAACCAAGGCTGATGTTCAGGATATGAAGTTGCAAAATGTACCTCCACAGATTATTAAAGGGGCAAAAGGGGATGTTTCTTTGTCTGCGGATTTATCTGCGAAAGGAAATTCTGTAGCTGGTTTGATGGCTTCTTTGGACGGGACGTTTCTCCTTCAAGGGAAAGAGATTTCTTTCCAGTCTTTGCAAAAAGATAAGATTCCGACGAGTGTTTTAAATTTTATGACGCAGTTGATTCCTTTTGATTTCAAAAAACGGCAGGATTTGAGTATCTCTTGCGCGGTGGCAAATTTGTCTGTCAAGCAGGGAATGGTCAATATTCCAAGGACAGTGGCTGTTCAGACATCGGATTTCAATCTTGTTTTGGACGGTTCCGTTTCTCTTGGAAAAGAAACGATGGATTTAAGCTTTATTCCTCTTTCTAAAAAAGGGAGAACGACGGAATTGGTGGGAATTGTTTCCAACTTGGTTCAGTTAAAGGGAACTTTTCTGAATCCGAAAATAGGATTTGATTCCAAAGGAGCGTTGAGCTCT
>CASFRQ010000201.1 GCA_949296785.1 uncultured Alphaproteobacteria bacterium | reverse complement strand
TAAAAATCAACAACATCAACTCTTCAATCTATCAAAAAGAATTTCCTCTTAAGCCTATGTTATTTAAAACAGCGACGGGCATTTTTTGAAATTCTTGTCCTGAGACGGAACTATCCGTTTTTTCCGGCATAACTTGTCCATCTTTGTAATTTTTCTCCCCTGCCAAGCAAGTTTTTTCATCAAAATTACTCCATTTTCCTTCTTTTTTGTCCTCTTCATACATGCCGAAAGTTTCTATAGCGCCGTTTTTATGATAGCGGAAACACTCTCCCGATTTTTTACCCTCTTTGTATATCTGTTTTTCCTTTAAACAACCGTTTTCATAATAAGTCTTCCATTCGCCGGACCTCAAACCATCTACAAAACCGCCTTTTTCCTTTAATTGACCGTTTCCATAGTAAACTTCTTTTTCTTTTAAAGTCCCGTCTTCATTATAAGAAAGCCACTCGCCCACCTTATTATCATGACGATAAAAACCGCGCTCCCGTATCTGTCCGTTTTCATAAAAAGACATCCAAATTCCGTCTTTAAGGCCGTTATTATACACTTCTCTTAAAGAAATCATTCCTTTCTTTTGAAAATAGGTCCATTCACCGTCTTTAACACCGTCTTTATAATGTCCTTTTGTCTGCAACAAACCGTTGTTTTTATAAACATACCATTCACCGCTTTCTTTATTGTTTTTGAAAGCTCCCTTCCTTAAAGTCAGCCCCGACTTATAAAACTGTACAAATTCTCCTTCTGCCACGCCATTTTGATAAGTCTTCTTTTCTTTAATCTGCCCCTTGGCATAATATGAAAAAATCTGACATGTTTCCGGTGTAATAAAAACAATTTTTTCCGCCAAGTCCCCTTCCATGTCAAAATTTTCGCATACTGTCATTTTACCGTTTACAAACGTCATTTTAGAAGCAATCTTCCCCGTTGATTTTTCATAATCCAGCCATTCACCATGCAGTTTTCCGGACTTATACTCCCTCCGGGATTCAACCTGCCCCGCCGTATCGTAAAAAATCGTCTCGCCATCTGCCAGAAAAGAACCGTCCGGCATTCTTAAACAATTTTCCTCCATCATCAAATCTATCCCATTAGGGTAGTACACTTTTCTGACCGTATGGGATATTCCCGTTTTCTGACGAAATGTTTCAGCCATATCCAACTTTCCTTTTGTTTCCTTATAATTTAAAACATATTTTTTATTAAAATGTTTTTATTTGCCTTTAACAGTCATTTTACCAAAAATAAAAACGAATAGCTTCAGATCTTTTACCAAAAAAGAAAAAGCAATAAAAAATCACTTTGTTTTATTCATCAATATTTTTAAAACCTCTGTAGACAGAGAACCTTCCGAGTCGTTTTTTTCTTTTTCCTGAGAGACAGGAGATTCTTCTGTTTTTTTACCGTTTCTATAAACAACATCCTGCAAACGATTTCCTTCCTTGTCAAAATACATTTGCGATCCGTCCAACTCCCCTCTTTTATACCTTTCAATTGCCACAACCCGACCTTTATCATAGATAAAACAACAGTCGTTTTTCTTTAATTTAATTATTTATTTATTCAAAAAATCTTCTTTAGATAAATAAACCCCGCACATTTTTCCTTGAGACAACAACGACCCATCTTCACGAAACTCTATAAATGTACGGTTATCAAAATCCAGCAATCGATTAGTTTGTTTATCTGAGGCATAAGATGTCCATAAGCCCTTCGGCGAATAAACCCATTTTTCTTCTCTATTCCACCTATCAAGAGAACCTTCCAAATAGCCCTCCTCTTTAAGAGTCCCATCCGGATAATTTTCAGTGTAATGAAACCCCTTCCAGTTT
>CASFRQ010000200.1 GCA_949296785.1 uncultured Alphaproteobacteria bacterium | reverse complement strand
GGCGGATCAACCCAGTTAAAAAGTATCATTTTTAAGATCGTCTTTTAATCGAGCATTTAAACGTATAATGAATTTATGCATGACGGCCGTTAACGCCACTTTTTTAGGTTTTCCCCTTTCGACGAGTCGATAATAGAAGGCTTTTATACTTTCATCATAGCGCACTAGGACCATAGCACAAAGAAACAATGCTCTTTTAACCGGCGGTCTTCCGGATCGCGTGAAGCGACGTCCGGACAGCGTCCCGCTATCGTTAGCATAGGGAGCAACGCCGGCCAGAGCCGAGATTTCTCTGCGATTTAGTTTTCCAAGTTCGGGAAGCATCCCCAACAGTAAAAAAGCCGTTTTTTTAGAGATGCCTCGTTGGTTTAAGAACCAGCAAAAACGTTTGTGTAAAAGAGGATCTTGTTGAATTATTTTTTCTAGTTTTTGTTCAAGCAAAGCGATTTCTTTTTTTATAAATTCGATGTGTTTGAGAATGGTTTTGCGAATAGTTTCTTCTAGCTTGGGAGCATGGCTATGGTTCAATTCGCGACGCATCATTTCTTTTAAAGCATCTAAACGCACAACGTAAGGTCTGATATCATTTTGCACAGGTGAATATATAACAAGATTTTTTTGCAATACTTCACCGTATTTTGCAAGGACTTGAGCATCTAATTTATCTGTTTTAGCAAGCTGTCCCGTTGCTTTCATAAAACCTTTGACACGTCTTCCTTCGGCTCTGTGAACGTAAAATCCGGCTTTGCAAAATTCTTTTACACAAAGATCTTCATATCCTCCTGTAAGGTCTATAATGACCAATAACTTTTTATCAGGAGATAATCCTTTGATCCATGCTTTGATACTTTTTTGATTGTTTTCCACCTGAATGAACTCTCCTGTTTGCGAAACAAAACAATCTATTTTGTCTTTTGATACGTCTATTCCGATAAAGGAATTGAACTTTTTAAAATCACTCATTAAACTTCTCCTTGAACTTATCATTGTTAGCGTACGCATTGTAAAAATGGTACTTTCAACCCAGCTAGCGATGAGAAAGGCTATGTTGAAGAACTTGATCCGCTCGAGTGTTTATCTCTATGTCGGCGCCGTTCGTTCAACTGCCGTCCGATAGAGAGTTGCAACTCTCTATCGGACATAAACAGGCTAAATGCCTGTTTACTAAATTAGAGTATACATCTTTTCTTTCTAACAATGTCGGCGACATAAGGCTTTGCTCGAAAACGCTGAGCCGTCTTTGTATTGATACGGTTTTCTAACGTCCGCCCACCTTTTATGAAGGTGGGTTTCCGTTTTTTAAAAGGAGACCGTTCATGCCATTCAAGCCCGAGAAAACAGGAATTAATTTTTTGTGCGACACGATTATTCTGCCGCAATATTACAATTTTGAACGGGAATCCGCTTTTAAAACGGATTTTGAGAATTTCAAAAAGATCCGTTTTGAATGTTGGAACCTCTTTATCGCCGCATATTACCTGTGCGCGCTGCAAAGCGTTTTGGGATCAATGAAAGAAGAAGCCTATACTCAGTTAATGAAAAAAACGATGAACTATTTTAGAAAACAATATCCGCTGTTTGATCGGGTTTTAAAAGTCTTTTTGGATTCTTTTGATCCGGACAATCCGTCCTGTACGGAAATGGGGAAACTGCTGTCATGGAATTTATTGCAAGCACCGGAAGAACAATTATCCATGAAAGATATAAATATGGGCTGCGATATCGCCGAGACGATTTATAACTTGGTCAGCGTCATCGATCCGGAAGAAATGACGGATTATTACTCTACCGAAGATTGATCGCCTGGAAACACAAAAAGACTTTGCGCAAGGGCAGAAAACAGGATAATTTAAGTTTCTGTTTATATTTGATTATGGAGTTGCATTATGAACAAAACAGAATTGGTTGCGGAAATTGCGAAGAACACCGGATTGACAAAAGTTGATTCCGAACGGGCTGTCGAAGCTTTTTTGAACGCGGTGGTCGCGACATTGAAAAAAGGCGATGAAGTCCGCCTGACGGGCTTCGGGACGTTCGGCGTAACAAAACGCAACGCGACAACCGGTCGCAATCCGCGAACGGGTGCGGAAATCAAGATTCCGGCTTCCAAACAGCCGAAATTCAAAGCGGGTAAAGGTCTGAAAGATGCTTTGAACTAAAACCGGTTCAAAAACAGAGAAAGGCGTGCTCAAACAGGCGCGCCTTTTCTTTATGTCTGAAACGAGTTTTCCAAGATTTCCCGAAATTTCCGTTCCATAAAAGAAAACGCAAAATCAGGAAAGCCGCCGGACAGGGATTTTTCGATTCCCTTTTTTCCCATTTTTCCCGAATACCGGAAAGTGAAAAAGAGGAGATTTTTATCAGGGATTTTATTTTTTCGTTTCGGAAAATCAAAAAAATAGTAAGAAAATAGTAAGAAAATTGGTTAACGGGCGATTTCGACGAACTTTGAGAAACAAAAAAGCCCTTGAAAATCAAGGGCTTGCAAGTGGCTGGGGAACCTGGACTCGAACCAAGACTAACGGAGTCAGAGTCCGCTGTTCTACCATTAAACTATTCCCCAACGAATAAAGTAGAACCTGTATAACGCTTTCGTTCTTTTTTGACAAGAGTTTTTTTTCATTATGACATCAGGCCGTAAATTCCGTCAATAATGAACTGTGAAGCCATTGCCCCCAGGATAATGCCCAGTAATTTTGAAATGACCGTGTTGATCGTCTGGCCGAACAGGCGGGCAAAGTGATTCGACAGCAGGAATAATACATAGGTAATCAGGCAAACCGCGATTAAAGAGCCAATGACGAACGCCTGTTGTCGCCAATCGCCGTGTCTTTCCGACATTAACAAAATAATTGAAGCAATGGAGCCCGGTCCGGCAATCAAAGGAACTGCCAACGGGAAAACGGACACATCATTTTCATAGGGGTGGTCTGAAGCTTCTTCGGCGGCTTTTTCCTTTTGTTCCTCAACAAAAATCATTTGCAAGGCGACAATGAACAGCATTATTCCGCCGGCAATGCGAAAGGCCGGTATTGATATCCCCAACAGATTTAAAAAGGCTTCTCCGGCATAAGCG
>CASFRQ010000199.1 GCA_949296785.1 uncultured Alphaproteobacteria bacterium | reverse complement strand
TTTATAATACGCAGACAGTCCAAGAATAGTCTTTGGAGGTGGAATCAAAAGAAAACGGTTAGGCCATAGGTAAATTTTCAACCATAGAACCTTACGAAACACAGCTGGATGCTTCCGGCAGCATCATTTTTGAACAAAACGCGCCTAAAGCGGTATTAAAAGCCAACTTTGCTTCCGCCGATGTTAAAAATATCCTTAATTGGCTGTCCGTAGGCGCTTTGGCTTCTTTCCCGGAAGGAACATTCCAAAAAACAACCTTCCAAGGAGAGGTGGAGCTTTCCCCGTCTTTGTATACGTTCAAAAAATCATCCCTTGAGTTTGACAATGTCAAGGCTCAGGGCAATCTCATCCTCCAAACGGGGGAAAAGCCGAGTGTGGAAGCTTTTATGACCCTTCAGGACATCAATTTTGATACTTATTACCCGTTGAAAGATGACGGAAAAGAAGAAGAAGGCAACGCGCCGACATTGATTTCCTTTAGCGAATTGCCGGCTTTGTTCCGAGATTCGTTAAAAAAGCTTTCTTTCCTCAACACCACATATGTAAAAGCTGAAGTAAGGGCGGACAACGTCACTTATAAAGATTTGCCCATTAAGTCCGTCACTTTGAATTTTTCAAGCGCGAACGGTTCTGCCCTTTTAAACCTGTTTAAGGTTGAAGACATGGCTTCCCTTTCTTTCAGCGTAGACGGCGCTTTGGAAGGATTCGGCGATAAAAAGCTGAATATTCAAAACTTAAATTACGCCGTTTCTTTGGAAAACGCAGAAATCTTCCTGAACAGAGCGGGTATTCGGTCACCGTTTGAAACACCCTCCGTTTTGGACGGGGCCAGTTCGTCCGGTTCTTTAAAAGGTAACGAAGAGCTTTTGGAAATCAATACGGCAACCGATTTTTCACAAGCCTCTATCACAGAACAAGGGTCCATCCAAAATATCTTTACAAAACCTTCTTACAATTTGGATATTTCCATCAGACACCCGAATTTCCATACATTTGTCAAATTGTTTAAGCCTGACTTCAAATACTTGCCGGCTTTGGCAGGCAGCTTAAAATTAACTTCCTCCGTTTCCGGAACAAAAGATGAACTGAATTTCGGCAACATGGAGATAACCGTCGGCGTGCAAACATTAAAGGGAGACTTATTTTACAAAAAGAATCCGTTAAGTTTGGAAGGGTCTTTGCAAACAGCTATTTTAGATTTAGAGAAATTTATCCAGCCCAACGATTTATTTTCGGCGAAAGAAGACGGTTTTTCCAAAGAAAGCTTTGATTTCAGTCTTTGGAAAGATTTATCGTTAAATTTAAATGTTTCAGCGCAACTCCTGTCTTTCAAAGGATACTCCGTAGACAACGCCAAAGCTTTGGTCTCATTAAAGGACAACACTTTCCGGATATCCGATTTCACGGGAAATGTCTTAAAAGGTAAGATGGAAACAAGCGGTTCGTTAAACATTGAAACGGGTGCTTTTAAAAACTCGCTGACTTTGGAAAACATTGACACTTCTTCATTGCAGATAAAAGCAGGGCCCTTCTTGCTGACAAAAGGAACCCTTTCCCTGAAAGGCGACACGGAATCAAAAGGGCTGTCCTTTTACGAATTGGCGCAAAATGGGCAGGGTTTTTACGAGTATAGCCTTGTCCAGCCGACAATCAGAGGCTTGTCCTTCAGCAAAATTGAACGGGAGATCCGCGATATTTCCGACAAACCGGAAAACGCCGATCAAAAGCTGTTTGAAGACGCTTTGAAAAAAGACCTCTATGAAGGAACCAGCATATTAAATTCCATGAAAGGGAAAGCGGATTTGACAAAAGGAATCTTGACTTTCACCAACAACGAATTTTTCGCCACTCAGGCCAACGGTATTTTCAATTTCCGCCTCAACCTTCCCTCCTGGACGGAAGACGGTTTGATTTCCGTTCAAATGACTTCTTTGAAAAACCTGCCTCCTTTCTCGCTTTCCCTTAAAGGGAACCTGCAAAAACCGGAGTATTCTCAGGACACGGACGCTTTTAAGAATCATATTAACACATTGATAACAAAAGCGCAGCAAACCCTGCTTCAGAAAAAAGTGATTGAAACCAAGCAGAAGCAGTCGGATGATAACAAAAACCGGAAGAAAATGATTTCCGATTTAAAAGAAAAAGCGGACAATCTGGAAAAATCCACACAGATACTGGTTGACAATTCTCCCGAATCCGACGCGAAACTGTCCTTAGAATCTCTGAAAGAAGCTTTAATGCTTTTGAACGAGGTCAATGCCAAAGAATTTGTTTCCATGCTGGATGTCAGAAAAGCGGAACAATTTTATGAACGCATAGAACTCAAAGCTCGGGAAGCACAAAATTTCACCATTCAGAAAATGCTGACCATCGGGAAAGAGTCTTTTTCCCATATTCTGTCTCAGTCAACCGTTTACATGGATAAAATAACAAAAGTTTACGATTCTCTCAAAAATGTGGAAGAAATAGAGACCGCTTACAAGGAGAGTTCTTCCGCTTACACGCTTTTGAAACAAAATGAGGAAACCGTTTCTCAGGCGGCGGATATGGCGCAGATGGAACAAATACTTTCTTCTTCTCAAAAGCTTTATCAGATTATTTTATCTTCTTACAAGAAAGTGGAACGTTTTGACCCAACTGCCGTTATAGAGGAAGAAAACGAGGAAGATGCCCCGAAAGTGGAAGGAACCATTGCTCCTCGCCGCCGTTCCAGAAGATAATCGGCCGAAGGATAACTTTTAACTTCTCCCCTCTCGTTCGGAAGAGGGGAGATTTTTTAATTTCAAACTAAGAAACTGAACATCTGAAAAATCCAAAAGTTTTAACTATAAACAGGAAAAATGCTTTTTCTAAAAAATTTTCCAGTCTGGCGAAAGAAACAAAAAAATAGTCTGAAAACCATCTGAACAAGCGTGACGCGGGACGGACGAGTTTAACAAAAAAAAATAGAAAAACACCCCGAAAAGCATCAGAATACCCATAACGAGGGAACAGACGAGTCTAGCGAAAAAATAAAAAGATGACTTAAAAAATCTTCCGGAGTGAGAAAATTTTCCAAGAGATAGCAACGCCCTTAACAATCAGAAATGCTTTTTCTTCAAAAGAGAACATTCCTAGAGGTAAAAATATGCTCAAAAACAGAGATATTCCCTAAGCGGCAGAGCTTTCATTTTTCTCTTCGTCCAGCAACACAGGCTTTTCCGACCAGCGACAGACACTATAAACCGGACATTGGGCGCACAAGGGTTTCTGCGCTTTACAGGTATATCTTCCTAACAGAACCAGCCAATGTTGCGCCCTTGATTTATATTCGTCCGGAACGATTTTTTTTAACCCTTCCTCTATATCCAAAGGCTTTTTCCCCTGGACCAGACCTATCCTGTTGGACAGTCGGAAAACATGGGTATCTACCGCGATAAGAGGCGCATCCTCTACAACATTCAAAAAGACATTCGCCGTTTTTCGCCCAACCCCAGGCAACTGAATAAGTTCATCAAAAGAACGAGGCAAAACGCCGTCATACTTTTCCTGTAAAACCTTTGAAAGCTCTATAATATGCTTCGTCTTCATATTAAAGTAATTTAAAGTTCTGACATATTCGCGCAGGCCGTCCTCCCCTAAAGCAAGCATTTGAGCTGGCGTTGTCACCTTTTCAAACAAAGCTTTCGTCGCCTTGTTGACCCCTTTGTCCGTAGACTGCGCCGAAAGGATAATCGCCACCATTAAAGTAAACGGCGTTTTAAAATCCAGTTCGCACTTCGGATTTGGATTTTGCTTTTCCAACAGTTTAAAAAACTCGGAAATCTGCCCTTTTGTCATTTGACAATATTTCGTTTTTTTCTCAGTCATAAACCTAAAACCTCTTTCATTGAATAAAGCCCATGAGCGGAAGGCTGTTTTTCAAGCCATAAAGCCGCTTTAACCGCCCCTTGAGCAAAACTTTCCCGGCTGGAAGCTTTATGCGTCAATTCTATTCTTTCTCCCTGGCCCGCGAAAATAACCGTATGTTCTCCCGCGACATCTCCGCCGCGCAAAGCGGCAAAGCCTATCTGCCCGTCCGGACGAGTACCGACAAATCCACACCTTTCAAAACAGGCCTTTTCCTCCAATCGGACACCTCTTCCGGCGGCGGCCCGCCGGCCCAGTTCCAAAGCGGTTCCGGACGGCGCATCTTTTTTAAACCGATGATGCATTTCCAAAATTTCAATATCATAGGAATCGTCCAACAATACCGCCGCTTTTTCCACCAAGGAAAAAAGGACATTCATCCCGACGCTCATATTCGGGGACATAAGAATTTTTGTTTTTAAAGAAGCTTCTTCCACCTGTTTTTTTTGACCTTCCGACAATCCGGTCGTCCCGATAACCAGTATTTTTCCATATTCGGCGGCCAACCTGGCATTTTCAACAGAAGCCTCCGGCGCCGTAAAGTCCAAAACGGCATCCGATTGCAAAAATGCCTCTTTAGAAGAAGAGACCGCCCCTATCCCCAATTCTCCGATACCGGCCAAAAGCCCGATATCTTCCCCCTCTAATCCGCTGTCTGGCAAAACAGTCCCGGCGGATAAAACGCATCCGGGCGTCTGGAATACCGTTTTGACCAGAAGCCGTCCCATGCGTCCGGCCGCCCCTGCAACCGCGATTTTCATACACCCTCCTTTTATATCCTTTCGTTTCAAAGAAGATTTCATCCTTCTTTTCCATTGAATTTTTTTTATCCGATGTTATTTTTAAGGAGGATATACTCTTTTTACATTTTTGACAAACATTTGATTATATTTTTTTAATATGCGGATAAAATTTTTAAATTCTTTGTTTCAAACAATCCATCCCTGCTTCCTGATACTGACGGCGACAGCTTTGGTTTCTTACCTTTTCAGTGATTTTTTGGAAATTTATATCCCTTTTGAGACAATTTGTTATCTGCTTATCCCCTTTTGCATGGCTTTAAGCATTTACTATAAAGAAGAACGTTTAGTCTTTGCGGCGATGCTTTTCGGCCTTATTCTCTTCCTTTTCAATTTCCTGTTTGAAGATGGATTGCAGGAAGATGTTCTGGGTTTGATTTTCTTTCCTCTTTTAAGCCTTGTTTATCCTTTGAATTTCTTCATTTTAAAAACACTGCCGGACGAAAATTCTTTCTTTGCCTCTGTTTGGAAAAAAGCGGCCTTTCTTTTGTTTGAATCCGCTTTTTTGTTTTTTATCACTTTTTTGTTCCCTTTTCTATTACACCTTTTATCTCCGGAACAAACCGCCATTTCGTTCCAGCAGGCTTTTATAAAAATCCTGCATCCGCCGGTTTTCGGGGATTCCTTTCCTCAAGATTTTCCTTTAACGGCCGTTTCTCTGCTCAGCTTCTTTTCCGTTTTTGTTTTCCGTCTGCTGCGGACGGCTTCTGTGGCCGATCCGGTAGATATGGCGCTTTTAACCGGTTTTATTCTCAGCTTTTTCGCTTTTTTGGAAGTGGAAAATCCCGTCGCGCCGGCTATTTTCTTTTTTTTCGCTTTATTATCCCTGCTCTGCGGCGTCTTTCAAAACACGGGAAAAGGAACAGGTTAACTTTCCCCTTGCTTTTTTTTGAAAGCCGTTTATACTGGATTTTAGAGAAAGGGCAGAGGTATGTATATGAAAGAAGAAGTCATTCAAAAATTCACCTCGGCAGGGTACGCTTCTTTCCCCTGCGGCTCCGCCCGGTTAAGAAAGTCTGAATCTAACCAAACAAATCTTATTCAGGCGACAATCAAAAAAGAGGTATCCTCCTTCCAAAAATGATACAAGAAAAAGATTTTGAAATTTTCTTGAACGATAAAACTCAAGAAATGATGATTATGATTTCTGAAAAGCCCGATTGTGAGTCTTGTCCGCAAGTTCTCTATGACGGCTCGGATCACGCTTTGTTGCATAGAAATGATTCTCAAATCATTCTGTTGGATTATATCAATCCTTTGATTAAAGAACCTTTAATGCACCATACGCAGGTTTATATTGTGGAAATAGGTCCCCTCGGCAATGTCGTCCGGGAATACAAGGCGCCTGTTAAAATCGTCCCGCATTTGCCTTTAGGCAATGAGAACACGGACCAGCTTGACCTGCCCTTGCAGAATATTGCTTAATATTCTTTCAATTTCCGCTTAAAAGACTTAAAGAGTTCTTAAAGTCTGTTCAGGATAAAAAATACTCTCTTTTACTTTTTTCAAAAAGCGGATGTTTTTTGTCTATTCAAGACCTCGCTTAAAATTACCGGCATATCCCGACGAGGCAGTTCCTGAACGGTAAGATGCGACGGCATTGTTTTCTTCCGTTTCCGGAAGGAAAATATCCAAAACTTCCGCCATCTCTGCTGTTTCATACGGACGGTTGATAAAATCAATCCTGAAATAATCCGCGGGAAGACTCAGCGCTTCCGGAGGAAGGACAAAAGGTTGTTTTTTGGTAACCGTTGTCAGGCAGTCCTTTGTATACACCCGGAAAAGCTCTCCCCCTTTCTTAATCCAAGAGAGGGAAGCCGCTCCCCGGCAGGCAGCGCAAGACTTGCTTTGAAGGCAGTGCGCGCTTAAAAACAAAGGAACATCCTGATATACCGTCAAACAAGAAGCCGTCGGTAATAACGATAACAGTTTCTTTATGTTTTCCTTATCGTCCTCCAAACTCAAAGTAACACGGCCGACATGATGTTCTTTCAAAAAAAGAGCTGCTGCGGGATTCATAACATACAGAAAAGAATCGGACGCCAAATCTATTCCCTGTTCCGGTAAAAGTTCAAAGCCGGACACATTTGAAATTTCCCATTTCTTATAACCGGCCGATAAAAAAGACTCTATCTGACGGCGCAATTCCCCTTCCCGCCGGCAAACAGGGGGCAGACACAGACGCACTTTTTTCTTTGGTAAAGCTTTTATATCCTCCGGCCTTGTTTTTAATCCGGAAAGCAACACGCCGATTTCCTCAACCCCTGCTTTTTCCAGTCTCGGTAACAAAGGCTCAAGAGCGGAAATCCTGTCCGTTCTGACAATCCAACGCCTTTTCGGTAAAGCGGAGGATTTTAAAAAGCCGACTTCTTCCCTTTCACACACACCCGGAATACGTTTATCATCCCTCTGTTCTTTCGGACAATCAGAGATAAAGAAATCCGGATAAAAACGACGTCTTTCAAAAGCAGCTGGCACAATTTTCTCATAAAGTTCCCGTCGCATATCATTCAATAAAGAGACGGGAACGAAAAGCCCTTCCGGATTCAAAAAATCCATCTTTTCCAGATAAAAAGCCGTACCGCCTGTTTTGTTAAAGCTGTCATAAACGGCTTTTTCCATTTTTTTAACATCTGAAGCCTTTTCAAACTCCCCTTTCCTTTCAACAACCGCCTCTTGACAAAGAGCGGTTATTTTTCCACGGGAAAGCTCCACACGGACAGTAACGCCCGTTTTGGGCAGGAAAGCCCCTTCTTTTGGCCGTATAAAAGGATAAGCCCCTTTCACCATTGTAGAGGAAGCAACATATATCGGCAGCCCCTTTTCAATAAAAGGATGTTGTTTCGGCAAAAAAACTTCCGCCTTTTGCCCCGCACCCACTTCAAAAACATCTTTGCCGCCGACTTTTATTCTTTCCACAGAAAACCCGAAAGGTCTTTCCTGACCCGGTACATCTATTTGCAAACCGTCATGCCGGGCAAAAGCACTTTGTGCCCGAAAAAACAACCGGCCGGAGGACACCTGCTCCACAAACCCCGCGGGCATTCCCCGATGTCCGACAAACGCCTTGTCCGTAACCTCTCTGTCCTTTGACAAAAAGTCCATCTGCGTCCAATGTCTGGCAAAAATTTTCCGGATATTATCCTCTTTTGTTTTATCGGCGCGTCCTGTATCCAAAATTCGCCGATAGTAATCCGTAACAGCCGCGACATACAAAGGCGCTTTCTTCCGTCCCTCTATTTTCAAAGAAGTAACAAAAGGCCTCATTTTTAAAATATTCTCTTTCAGAGCCAAATCCTTCATTGAAAACAGGTGCCCGCTCTGCGAAAGAGCTTTTTTTTCGCAAGAGGCCAAATCTTCCTCCATCCGGTTTAAACATTCGCCTTCCGACCGTTTACCTTTCGCCTGTTCAAAAAAT
>CASFRQ010000198.1 GCA_949296785.1 uncultured Alphaproteobacteria bacterium | reverse complement strand
CGGTGGTGGCGATTTGCGATACAAATTCCAATCCGGATGAAATTACCGATCCGGTACCGGGCAATGACGACGCGATTCGCGCGATTAACTTATACTGTGATCTCATCAGTTCCGCCGTTTTGGACGGGATTCAGGCTGAGATGATTGCGGCGGGTGTTGATGTCGGCGCGGTGGCTGATGTTGAGGCGAGCGCGGCGGCTGACGCCGAAAAGGCTGAAGAAGTCGCGGAAGAAAAAGCTTCAACCGAAGAAAAAGCTGAAGAAGCGTCCGAAAAAGAGGCGGTGAACGCTTAAAATAAGCGAGCTTTTTTGAGAAAGGGCGGCTTCTCTTTTTTACAGAGTCGCCGTCCTTTTTTCAAAGTTTCCGGTGGGCTTAAAAAGATTTTGAAATAAAGTTTTAAAAGCTTGCGGGGGAAAGCGTAAAAGGCGGAAGGAAATGCCTTCCGGATTTAAAAAGATTTTTTAGAAAATTAAAGAATTTTAGAAAATGAACAAAGGGGATTTCCCGCTCCTTTGACACAGAAAAAGAGGAAAAAGAAAATGGCAGAAATTACAGCGGCTCTCGTCAAAGAACTGAGAGAAAAAACAGGCGCCGGCATGATGGAATGCAAAAAAGCGCTGAACGAAACAAACGGCAATTTGGAAGAAGCGATTGACTGGCTGCGCAAAAAAGGATTGTCCGTCGCGGAAAAGAAAGCCGGCCGCGTGGCGGCTCAAGGGCTGGTCGGCGTGACGACAAATGGTAAGAAGGGTGCGATGGTGGAGTTGAACTCCGAGACAGACTTTGTTGCCCGTAATGAGGAGTTTCAGGCGTTTACCCGTGATCTGGTGGATATTTCCATTAAAAATCCGGAATGCAGCGATGTTGAAATGTTGAAGGCCTATGAAAAAGAGGGTAAGACGATTGATGCGCATTTGACGGCTTTGATTGCCAAAATCGGCGAGAATATGAATCTGCGTCGCGTGGCTCATTTGGAAGTCAATAATGGCGTTGTGGCCAGTTATATCCATAACACGATGGCGCCCGGTTTGGGCAAAATCGGCGTTTTGGTCGGTATTGAGTCGGAAGCGCCGGAAGCGGACTTGGTGGATTTGGCAAAGAAAATCGCGATGCATATTGCCGCGGCCGCGCCGAAGTTTTTGGATATCGCCAGTGTGGACGCCGCCAGTTTGGAACATGAAAGAGGTATTTACGCCGAGCAGGCCAGACAGTCCGGCAAGCCGGAAAATATCATTGAAAAAATGATTGAAGGCCGTATTCGCAAATACTATGAGGAAGTTGTTCTTTTGGAACAGGCGTTCATTATGGATCCGGACAAAAAGGTCAAGGATGTTGTGGCCGAAGCGGCTAAAACATTCGGAAAACCGGTTGAAATCAAAGGGTTTGTCCGCTATGCTTTGGGCGAAGGATTGGAAAAGAAATCAGAAGATTTTGCCGAAGAGGTTTCAAAGCAGCTTGCAAAATAATCTGTTTTTCTCTTTAGTTTAAGGAAGCGAAAAATGGACTCACACAGCCCCCTGCCGTATAAACGGGTTTTATTGAAGATTTCGGGCGAAGGACTGGCGTCTGGCGGTAAAGAACCGTTGGATATGCCGACAATCCTGTCCTTGGCCGAGGATGTCAAAGCCGTTGTAAAGCAAGGGGCTGAAGTGTGTCTGGTCACAGGCGGCGGCAATTTTTTCAGGGGCGCGACGGGTGCGGACGGGTATTTGGACAGGCCGGCGGCGGATACGATAGGCATGTTGGCGACGATGATGAATGCGACGGCTTTGGAAAATGTATTTGCCAAAAAAGGGGTGGAAGTCAGTATT
>CASFRQ010000197.1 GCA_949296785.1 uncultured Alphaproteobacteria bacterium | reverse complement strand
AGCGTTGAAAACTTAAACTTAACCATGATGGACGGCGAAAATTCATTTTCTTTTTCCAACTTTCCGACTTTCTTAAAATTGGTGGCGGGAAGCAGCGATCTGGAAGTGGACTCAATTCAAATCCGTAATTCCAACGCCGTATTATTAAGCGACGGAAAAGAAATTCCTCTTGAATTTTCCGCCAACGGATATTTTAAATCCGGATTGCGTTTTTCCATCCCCTTTAAATTCCAAGACAAAGGCGTGACAGTGGAAAAAGGAACATTGTCTATTTCGCAACAAGGGAACGATACTGTTTTTGACCTTTCCATAGATAAAGCAGATTACAAACCGAAAGAGGGAGAAACTTTGCCTATTTTAGGCACGGCCAAAATCATCTTTCAACCGGAAGCGGTTTTGAAATCCGCCAATATTTCTTTATCCTTTTCCGAGGATAAAAAACTTGAAGCTATCGTTAAAGAGTCTTCTCGTAATCCCGGTTATTATGACATGGAAGCGAAATGGACGGAAAACTTTTTTGAACCCTATTTCTTCAAAAGGGATTTCCAAAATGTCCTGTTCTTATCCCTGGGAGATATCAAATTCCATAATAATTACAAATCTTTTACCTCTTATACTTCTTTGAAAGCCAATCTACAAAATATTTTGGCAGGAGAAACCTTTATCCATCAAGCGCAGGCTGTCGCATTGGGTTCTCTGTCCTGTTCCTATGGGGAAGGATGTACTTACAAACTGATGCCGAAAACAGCCCTTAAACTGGCGATGACAGGCGTATATTCCTCCTTGAACGGCAATACTTTTTATATTACCAAGCCGATTGTCACGGAAATAAAAAGAACACGCGATGAATATCTGTTTTCCTTCAAGCCCGACAAAACAGACATTTCCATCCAATTTCCAGCCTTGTCTTTCCAAGGGACAAAGTATTGGAATTCGCTTGAGATGCCTTTCTATTTTTCCGCAAAGAACTTTTCGTACAAATATAAAGGCGCGGATAAAGACTTTTCCTTGGATTTATCTTCTCCTCAGTTAAATTTGATAACCGCGGATTTCAGTATGGGTGATGCGATATTGGATTTGAGGTTTTCTCATGGACAGTTGCAGCAAATGACTCTCAAGTCTTATCGGGTTGAACTGGCTGATAAAAGTGTTTTTGACAAGCTATTATATGCCGGTCTTACGATAACCAACAAAAACGAAATTTTGGCGAGGATATTTCCTCTGGACACACCTCTCAACATTAACGCCAGCGGGGTTATTTCTCCCGACTACACAAGGGCGTCCATGAATTTTTCAACGAATGTCCTGACTTTCACGCCGGAATTTCAACCGTCAAAAGTCTTTTCTTTGTTCAAAGACCTGAAAGGAACCGTTTCCGGTTCCGCGGCGGCGTCAGGCGTTGTAACAATCCTGCCCAACAAACTACAGGTGGAAAGAGTTTCTCTTTCTCCTTCCAATCTGTCTTTTCCTTTGGAGGAATGGGAATTTAATTCCGTAGAGGGAGACGCGAACTTCACTTCCCTCTTCCCGCCGGTTTCTTTCCCGGATCAGATTATTCGGATGAAATCTTTATCCACGCCCATCTTGAATCTGGAAAATGTTCGGATGAACTATACTCTGGAAGGGGATAAGAAACTGATTAAATTGAAAAATATTTCTTTCTCTGTCAGAGGAGCGCCGACTTACCTTGAAGATATAAGCCTCTCCTACTTGTTCACCGGTGCACCCTATGTTTTCCCATTCTATAATGTGGAGAGGCTTCTTCAGGAATATTTTGCGCCCAAAAACCTTTTCATCCAAGGGAAATTGTCCGCAAACATGACCCTTCAAATGAAAAACGGCGTCGCCGAAATGGTAAAGACGGAGTTGATTCCTACTTCTCCTGTGACCTTGCGGTATACGGGAGAGCCGACAAATTATATTACCGCCTACCAAGCGGACGCCTTGAAAAATTATTCGTTGGAAGGGGCGGAAGTATTGCCGGACGAAACAGGAAAAGAATTCATTATCCGTCTGACGGGTTCCCAAATAAAAGAAGGAGGAGTTCCGGAAAAGAAAGAGCTTTTATTCAGATATCCTATTTCGTTCCTAGCTGATTTCTTTAAAAAGAAAGAATAACAAAGGGGCAAAAACAAGGAGGGAGATATGTTTCTCGGCGAAATTTCCACGGATAAAGCAGCTGGCTGCACGCTTTTGCATCCTTTGTTTGTCAAAGATACCATTTTGGAAAAAGGCAGAATTCTGTCAAAAGACGATATTCTTCTTTTGCAAGATGCCGAAATCAAAAAAGTCCTTTGTGCCCGGCCGGAAGAAGGGGAAGTGTCACAAGATATTGCCTGTGAGATTATCGCCAACGAATTGATTGGCGAGAATGTTTACTGGACGGCACCTTTCAACGGGCAATGTAAAATATATGCTTTGAAAGACGGCATCCTGAATATTGAAAGGGAAAGAGTAGAACGTTTCAATTACGAAACGGAAAAAGTTGTTTTGGCAACGGAAGAACCTTTTTCCTGGGTAAAAGAAAACCAGTTGATTGCCGTGTTGACCGTTTCGCCGGCGTTCATGTCTCCGCCTCAAATTGACGAATATGTTTTCAAAGTTTCCGGCTTAAGCTCTTTGATTGAGGTCAAATCGCCAAAAAGCGCGAGTATTTCTTTTTTACAGACGGAGTTACCCCAATCTTCCTCTTTAAAACAAAAAGAATTTTTTGAAAAAATTCAGGCAAAAGTCAATTTGCTCGGTACGAATATGTCTCCACCGCGCCGATGCGCTCATTCCGTTCAGGAAATTGAAGCCGCTCTTTATGATTTCTACAATGATATTGGCGACACTTTGTTAATCGCCGGCGCCTTACCCAGTATTTGTCCGGAAGACGTTATTCCCTCGGCTCTGACGGAAACCGGTGCAAAGATTGAAGTGTTCAATGCGCCTTTGTACCCGGGCCCCCATTTAATCAAAGCCGTTTACAAAGAGAAGAAAATTTATGTCCTTCCGGAAGAAGAACGGCCTGTCCCGTTTTCCTCCATTGATTTTTTACTTTTAAACATCTTATGTCAAACAGATTTTAGCGAACATCTTTTATTGCATAAAAGCACGCGAGGTCTTTTTATCCAAGAAACAAACCGCAGTTTTATCGGAACGGAAAAGCATCTTCACCAGGAAATGCGGCGGCGGAAAAACATTGGTATTTTAATTTTGGCCGGAGGGTCATCCAAGAGAACCCTAAATACCAATAAGCTTTTATTTTCCGCGGATTCCAAATCCTTAATCCAGCATACATTGATTAACGCTTTAAAATCAAAAGCAGCCGTCACTTATGTCATGACCGGTTATCAGGCGGAACTTATTCACAAAGAAATAGCGCCCTTTGATGCAAGAGAAATCTTTTTTCCGGATTTTGCGCAAGGAGTCAACGCCGCCATTCGCTTCGGACTTTCCTTGTTTCCAAAAGAAATTGAAGGAGTTCTAGTTTTGCCGGCGGACATGCCTTTTTTCAGCACACGAGCCATTAACAAAATGATTGACGCTTTTGAAGAAGGAAAAATCTATATTCCCGTCTGCAAAAACTTGCGTTACAATCCTGTTCTTTGGGGGCGGCCGTTCTTCAGTCAGGCTTGTTTCTTGAATGAAGATCCGCAGCTGGTCCAACCTATTCCTCAATTGGAAGGAAATATCCAAAAAGTGGAATTTTCTAAACCGTCTCTTTTCTTTGATTTAAATACGATTGGCGATTTATCTGTTTTTCAAAAAAAATAAGCTTTTTTCCTAAAATATATTGAAAACAAAAGAAAACAAGCTATAATCTATCATGGAACAAGAACTTATTTTGGGGATGTATCATGAAAAAACAACCAACAGAAGAAGAAATCAGAGTGGCCGCTTATTATATTTGGCAAAGCGAAGGGTGCCCGAATAATTCCGATTTCGGGGACTGGCTGAAAGCGCAGGAAAATCTTTGCAAATGCCTGTCTGAAGGTAAAGAAGCATGTGTTTGCGAAGAAAGCAAATGCCAATGCGCATCTAAAAAAGAACCTGCCAAGAAAAAAGCTCCGGCTAAAAAAGCAAAGAAATAAATTCTTTGAAACAGCCTGAAATCCGGTAAAGGTTTACATTTTATCTCAAAATGAAAAAATCGGTTTTTAATACCGGATATTTTGCCTCATTAAAGATTGAGGCAAAATTTTTTGAAGTTTTTTTAATATCTGGCCTTGTTTCAAGTGGTAAAAAAGCGAAAAGCGCATAAAAGCCCCATATAAAAAGGGGCTTTTTTATACTCAAAAAACTTTTTTTCATCACAGGAATATCACGCAAAATTCTCCCCCTTCTAAAAACCGGAGAAAAAACTTTTTAATTAACGGCCAAACTTAACTATTTCTAAACAAAAAAGAATTCAAAATGAAATAAAAACCTTTGTCCGATAGCTTGTT
>CASFRQ010000196.1 GCA_949296785.1 uncultured Alphaproteobacteria bacterium | reverse complement strand
GGTTTGAATTTCAAAAGGTATTAAAAACGCAATCTGAACGCCGGCCGACAAAATCAGAGCGATAACGACAGGACGAATACCGAACAGCATTTTTTCCAAAATCATTGTTATTTTTTCAGAATGTTCCATAGACCCGGCGATTAAAAGGATAACAATAAACGCCGGCAAAACCAAAGCGCTCGTCGCAACCAGGCTTCCCCAAAAACCGGCCGTTGTCCAGCCGGTATAAGTTGCCATATTAACACCGACAGGCCCCGGCGTACTTTCTGAAACAATAATCATTCGGCTTAAAGTTTCAGCATTAAACCATCCTCTTTTTTCAATCAAAGCGAACAAAAAAGGAATGGTCATCAATCCGCCGCCAACCGCCAAAAGGCCTATCTGAAAAAATTCCCAAAAAAGAAGAAAGTAAATCATATTGTATTTTTCCCTTTGATTTTATTTCCAGGCTTTTCCTTCGGACACGATTCTGCCTCAAAAAACAGAAAAAATTGAGACAGTCGCTTTATCTCAAGTTCCGTCCGGCGCTTTTTTTGAATTTTTTCCCTCTTCGTCAACCATTTTCTTTGCCCCTTTCCGGAGGAAAGGAATTCTCTTTTTTCCTTCTGACATACCTTTCAAAAGCGAAGGATTATCTGAACCGGCCTTATTGCTTTTCCTCTTTTTATGAAACTTCTTTTCAAACGCCAAAAAGAAAAGCCCGGCCGAACACCCTGCCACCAAATAAAAAAGTGGATTACCGGAAAAAAGAAAAAGAAAAGCCGCGCAAATAAAAAAGAACCACTTTTGGATTTTAAATGCCAAAGCGCCACGGTACATTTGAAAACAGGCCTGAAAAATTAAAACAACCACCATAACCCGAATACCGTTCATGGCATGTTGAACCGTTTTATCTTCAAAAAAAGATCCGGCCGCGCCGGCAATAAATAAAATAATAAAGAAAGACGGGGCAATAATGCCTGCAGTCGCCCAAAAAGCTCCCGCGACCCCCCGTAATTTATACCCGACAAAAGTCGCCGTATTGATGGCAATAATGCCGGGCGTACACTGTCCTATCGCATAATAATCCAAAATATCCTTTTCCGTCACATAATTTCTTTTTTCAACCAACTCTCTTTCCAGCAGAGGCAACATCGCTGCCCCGCCGCCAAATGTAAACAGGCTGATTTTAAAAAAAACGCAAAATAGCTCAAACAGAGAAGTCTTTCCGTCGCCGACAGGCCTTCTTTTTATATTCACCGCCTCCGGCTTTTTTCTCCCCGCCATCTTTTTAATCTTGGACCAATCGTTTTTTTTCCCTTTTTTCAAACAAACCTCTCCCTCGCCGGATTTTTTAAATTTACACGATAACTTGTGACCATAAAACAGATATTTTTAAATCCTTCTTTGCAAATATCTGCGCCTACTTTGACTGCTTTCCGGAAAACATACCGGCCAACGCAGCAAGAGGAACCTGCGTCGGTTTTGTCTCTTTATTATCCGATGTTTTTTTATCATCAGAAACTGATTTTTCAGCCGGATAAAAAGAACCGGACATCTCTTTCAAACGATTTTTTAAAGGAAGGAGAGATTTTTGCGTTTGAGGCATACTGCCCATCTGAAAGTTTTCGCCTGACAAACGGGAACTATCGGCCAAGTTCATCTTTTCTGCGTTTCGGACAAAATCCTCTTCTTTCCCAACCGAAACTGTTTTTTGAGACATAAAAGCTTTATGCACGGCCTGTCGGGCCAAAAACCCCGCCCGTTCACAAGTATTCATCAAAGAATTTATATAGCCGGTAATCTCTTTTTGTTTTTCCTTGTCAAAGCAATATGAAGGATTTTCGGAGTACAACCGACAAAAATTTCCGATTTCCTCCATATTCCGGTCAATCAAACGGAACGCCGTCTTTTTTTGCGCCTCTTTTCGGGAAATTTCCGGATTTTCCTTCAAAACAGACGTGGCCAGTTCAAAAACGGGAGACATGTCAACGGAAAAATCATTTTGCTCTTTCCGCCGCGTTTTTTCCTCCTCCTTCCTTTGTGAAGGCGACACTTTCAACGCCCGACAGACCTCCGAAAATCGGGTTTGTTTTTCCTCTTCGGTCAGCTCGCCGTTACATTGAATATTTTTCAAAGCGCCGGGTAAAAAACGTTCTTTAATAAAAGCATCGGCCTGTGCCTCGTTCTCTACCCCCGCCAAAGCCATCATATCTCGGAACAAATCGCATAATAAAAGTTGTTCCCTCGTCAAAGGTTTATCCGATTCCCGGGAAATTTGTTCTCTGAATGTCCGCCAGCTTTTATCGGAATGCTCGTTTTTGTCCACCATCTGCAAAGTTTTTTCAATCAAAGCCTTATCATCTAATCCTCGCAATTGCTTCAACGCGTCGGGATTGTACGCCAATTCCTTCATTTTTTTCAGGGTGTTGGTCATTAAATAAGAGGTAAAGCCGTCTTTTTCCCGACGTTCAAAGTCCTCATGAACGGCCGCCAAAGGATACATCATTCCGTTCAACCGGGAATTAGCGAAAACCTCATAAATGACGGGATTTTGATACTCCGCCAAAAGCTTCAGCATAGCGAAAACATCACATTTGCGTTCATCACTTGTTCCCAGACAGTGCATTGTTTCATGGTAAAACCCTCTTTGTTTCAGCATTAAAGGAATGTCTATCCCGGAATTCGTCAACTGTTCCCGTTTTTCCTCCGACAAGCCGGTAAAAGCGATTTGATAAGACTTTTCTGGATTTAACTCCTTATTTTCCGAAAAAATCATCTGAGCTTCGCCAACACCGAATAACTTACGCATGCAATCCGTATTGACCAATGCCTGGTCAAACCGAAAAGACAGAAACTCTTCCATCTTTTCCGCCGAAACCTTTTCCGCGTTTTCGTCTTGCTCCTTTCCCTTCAAAAGCGCGTCAAAAACAGAATTCTCCTTCACCAAACCGTGGTTATACATGTATTCTTTAAAAACTTCCGCCTTCAAAGAACTTTCCTTTTGAAAATCCCCCTCAATCTCCCTTTCGGCTTTCTTCCGGTAAAAATCACGGGACAATTCCTCCGCGTTCGCAAAGACAATCGGGCGATACACCGCTGTCAAAGGAACATCAATTTCAACACCATAAGAAGCCAACCTTTCCAGCAAGTCTTTATTTTCAAAGACAAAATCGCTATGCGGCGTATGAATCATCTTGCTAGCACCTTTCTTCTTACAGTCATGAAATCTCTTTTTAATTTTTTATTTTACGCGGGCCGCTTATTTTTGTCAAGTTTTTATATTAGAAAATGACCTTTAGAAACGCATTTTTTGCTTTCTTCAAAAAAGATTTAAGGGTATAGTGTAGAAAATAAAAAATATTTAAACGCAGTTTAGGTAAATTTTCAGGAAGAGAAATGGCTTTCCACTTTTTTAAAAAAGTTTTCGTCAATACCGTCAACCGCTCTGAGGATAAGCTTGGTTTATATCCCGAGGCGTTAAATGTCGCCTCCCTCCCGGAAAGAAGGTACCTTAAAACTTCACGGGCACTTTGCGTAGTGGCGGTATTTTCCATGGCGTTCAGCATTATTTTAGGGCTTCTTTATTACACAATGTTGCCCAGGCTTGATGTGACAATTTCTTTTTCAAATTATTACCTGGGAAGCCGTTTGTCTTACATGGACCCGGCCGACAATGTCATTAAAAGGGTTATGTTTACCAGAGAAAGGGATACGGCTTTACGGCTGGCGAACGAGGCTTTCATTGAAAAATACATTATTGACCGTTATTCTTTTACCCCTATTCGTTATCAAATGCAGGCAAAATGGGGTGAAAACGGTCCTGTTAAGATGGCGACGGAACAAGCGATTTACACCGCTTTTCAAGAAACTTACCCGAACGAGTTGAATTCTCTTATCCGTACAAGAACAACTCGTTTGGTTCATTTTTATTATATCCGCCATTTAAGAGGTAATCTGTTTGAAGCGGGATATGATGTATTTTCCTTTACGCCACAAGCGCAAAGAAACCTTCAAAACTGTTCCTGTCCCGGAGAAGAAACGGAATGCCTTTCCTGTAAGAGGCAGACGGCGACAAATGTCCAACATTATACGGCTCTTATCAGAACAAACGGTTTAAATAAAAACATTACCTCCCGGAAATTGGCGTTGGATAATCAAAACCCGCTGCGCCTGAATATTTACGAATTTATCGTCTTTCCGAAAACACGCGCTGCCTCAGCCTTTTAACACAGTGTTTGTCAGGAGAAAAACACCTTTTGAATAAGGACGAAAGCAACAATAATAAGAATGATAGACCCGATTTTTTCACTGAACATCTTCAAACTCCTTTGTTAAAAGCATTTCTGAGAAAGATTTTACTATGTTTTAAAAAAAAAGCAAACAACAGAGGGGAACACAAAACAACAAAGAGAAACGAAAATC
>CASFRQ010000195.1 GCA_949296785.1 uncultured Alphaproteobacteria bacterium | reverse complement strand
TTTTTTGTGTGACTTTTTTTAAAAAAAACGGTATATTTTTGATAAGATTGGAAATAAGTCTATTCAAGAAAGGGCAGCCTAAAAAAGGGCTGCTTTTTTTATGGGGATAAAAAAAATGAAGCTGACGGGCAAGCAAGAAAAGTTCTGCCAAAAAGTGGCGGAAGGGCTTTCTTATTCGGATGCTTACCGGGCGGCCTATGACGCCAAGAAAATGAAGGCGGAGAGCGTCAATTCAAAAGCGAGTGAGTTGATGCATAACGGTGAGATAACGGTGAGGATTTCTGAGCTTCAAAAAAAGACGCAAAAACGGCACGAAGAGACGGTTGACGACATATTAAATGAATTGGATGAAGCGAGAAAGCTGGCCTTAGAGATGGGGCAGGCGTCGGCTGCCGTCAGCGCCTCCATGAACAAAGCAAAGCTGCTGGGGCTGGATGTGGACAGTGCTGTCATTCTGGCCAAAGAACCGATAAAGATAGAAGTGGTAAAGTGATAAGCTATGAGGTTTTACGATAAATTTTCCCCCCTTTTGACTTTAACGGGAGGGGATTATCATGTTTATGCCTTAACGGGGGGAAGAGGGTCGCTTAAAACAGGGCACGCGATTCGGAGTGTCTTGATTGATTGCCTGAAGGGGAAGCGGCGGGCGTGCTTCTTCCGCGAGACGAAGGACACCTTGAACGAATCCGTCAAGGCGGAAATTGAGAATGTCATATTTGAGGAGTTCTCGAACAGGGGTTTTATCGTTAAAAAAGAGAACATAAGGAACATTAACGGGTCGTATATCTTTTTTAAGGGGTTAAAAGAGGTCAACAGAGCAGCAATTGAGAACCTGAAGGGGATTGCTTCCAATACCGATATCTTTGTTGTGGACGAGGCGCAGACGGTGTCAAAGGCGGTGTGGGATGTACTTTTACCCACCTTAAGAAAAGCGGGGTCCGTGTTGATTGTTATTTACAACCGAATAGCAGAAGACTTGCCCGTAGAGGAGGCTTTATTCTTGAATTACGAGGAAAAGAAGGGGCCTGCGGGGACTTTCTTTTTAGAAGTGAATTATCCGGAAGTAGCGGACAAGGGGTTTTTGTCCGAGCAGTTTTTGCAAAGAGCGGCCCTGTTAAAACAAAACAAGCCGGCAGAGTATGAGCAGTTTTATCTGAATATCCCAAAGAAAGCGAATGATAACGCCGTTGTCCGGTACTTCACAAAAGAGAATATAGTGGAAGGGTTGTATTGTCCCGACCTGCCGATTCATTTGACCTGCGACTTCAATGTGGGGTCTATGGCTTGGGGGATATTTCACACGGACGAGGAGCGGAAGAAGTTTTCTTTTATTGAGGAAATATGCGTGGCAAATACCAACACAGCCGATTGCATCGGGGAGTTTTTAAGGAGATACCCGGCGCATAAAGAGAGGGTGATTGTAAATGGGGATGCTTCCGGTCGGAGCAGAAAAACCTCCGCCACTTTCAGCGATTACGCAATTATTATGAATGCGCTGGCGGATAAGGGGTATGAGGCGGATTTGGATGTTTCATCTTTCAACCCGCCGATTATGAACAGGGTTCAGGCGTTTAACCAGATGGTGATGGACGAGAAAGGCAAGAGGCATTTGTTTGTTCATTCAAAGTGTAAAGAAATTTTAAACGCGATGAAAAATTTATGCTTCAAAATCGGGACAAATTTGATTGAAACGCCGACACCAAAACAGCTGGAAGCAAATGACAAGATGCTTTTCGCGCCGCATATTTTTGACGCCGTCAGTTATCCGGCGCAGTTTTACAACCCGATTGAGATAAAGTAAAGGGGTTAAAGATGCTGACTTTTGAATATGTTCTTGATAAAGAACCGGGCAAGGTTAAAAAGGTTTCCCAAAATCAAAAAGAAAAGGTTGTTCAGGATATGGCAAGCCGATTTGATGATTGGGATGCCGTTCGGGAAGGACAGAAAACAACATACAATATGTTAAAACCTGAAATTTACCTGCAGCAACGGCCGAAGGAAAAATATTATTGCTACCTCAACACCATCAACAGCCTGTTCAAGACCGAGCAGGCTTTTTTATGGGATAATATCTTTTCCGACTTTTCCAAGTCCTTTAATGTGGAAGGAATGGACGAGGAAAGTGCCCTGATGCAGGAGGCGCAGAAGAAAGCGTTGGACAACGCCTTTTACCGGATGAAGGTCACGGCGCAATTTGACAAGGCCGTTGAATACTTTTCTTGTCCGGGCGAGATGTGCTTTTTTGTCTCATGGAAAAAGAAATATAAACAAATACGGCGTCCTCTTAGCTTTGCCGAGATAATGGGACAGGGAAGGATTGTGGAGCTGTTACGAGGGACGGATGTCTGGGGTATTTTTGAAGAAAAAGTCTATGACGGGGCGTATGTATCCGCCGTCAATCCGTTAAACTTTGTTTTTGACCCGTCCTGCGACCCGGATATTGCTGAGGAGTTTGATGCGGCGGGGAAGATTTTAAAACATTGGGAAACACCTTATTCTTTGGAAAAAAATGCCGCCTACCATTTAAGCGGGGAGGAAATAGCCGAGCTGAAAGAGATGACCTCCGGCAAGCCGGTGGATGAGGAGAAAGATGACGCCGAAGTTTTGAGCGATGCCGTTCGGGACAATAAAGTAGAGGTGTTGGAATTTTGGGGTAATTATGTATTGGACGGCGAGGAGTTGAAAAACTGGCGCATCGTTGTGGTGGCGCGTCGGTTTTTAGCCTTTTTCGGGCCCAATGAATGGGTTATCAATCCGTTTGTGAATGTGGCGACTTTGCGAGACCCCGAAAGCAAGAGGGGCATCCCGGATTTATGGAGTATTTATGACCTGTGCAAGGATGAGGAACAAAAAGTTTTCCTTCAAAATTTAGCGCAGGCGTTATCCTTAAATCCGCCGGTTTACGCACCGACCGGGTTTTTCAAGGGCGGCAATGTGGGTTTAATCCCCGGCAAGGTTGTGGAGTACAAACAAGGTCAGTTTGACCCGTCGTATATCGTTAAGATGTCATTTCCCCTTATCGGCAACGAACAGAGCATTTCTTTTTTGGAAAACAAGATTTCTTCCGTTTCCGGTATTTATCCGAATATGCAGGGACAGCAGGATGACGAAAGCAAGACGGCCACGGAAATCAAAGTAAAAGTCGCGGGGCAGACAACAAGGTTGGCCAAGAAAGTAGATACGATTAAACAAAACGCGATAGTTCCGTTGGTTCAAAAAGTGGCGGATTTATCAGCGAATATGAAAACAGGCGTTGAGGATATATTTTTAACCAACCCGGAGAAAGGCGTTTTGGGGGAAGTTTTAAAAGTGGATGATGCCGTCAGGGGCGGGCGGTATGATTACAAGTATACGGACGATAACTCGTTGCAGAAGAAACTGGCACAGAATGAAAGCATTATGAAGATTATGACGCCGGTATGGAATGACCCGGCATTAAATCTGAATAAAAAACAGATTGTAGAAACGGCTTTGCATAATGAAGGGATTGAAGATACGGACAAGTTCTTTAACGAAATACCGGCCGGTGTGGAAAACTTCGGACAGGGAGCAGGCGCGCTTGAATCAGGCGGGGAAAATATGCCGATGCCCGGAATGAGGCAGGTACCGGGAGCCGGATTTTTACCTATGATGGAGGAACAGGCGGCAGGACTTCCGGGACAAGAGACAATAGAGCCTATAATGTAAAGAGGGACAAATGACAGAATTTGAAACAGACAGAATTTATAGGATTTTACAGAGCGAAGACGGGCGGTATCTGATGGAATTTTTAAAAAACCGGATGATGACACACGCCGCGGGAATAACCGAAAGCGCGTATGTGAAGGGGATGGGCATGCTCATTGCGGATGTCTATGACAAGGAAGAGGAATTCAAAATAAAAAACAGTCAAGTCACCTATTGACAAATGCTTTCAAATGATATATAAATGTAATTATATGAAAGATTGAAAGCAAAAGGAGGAAAAGATGGTGACGCAAGTTGTAAATGCCCGCATTGACAGCGATTTAAAAAAGGAAGTGGATGTTATTTTAAAACAAATCGGCTTAACAAGCGGAGAGGCTATTCGGTTATTTTATACGCAAATCAGAAATACGCAAAGCATACCATTTCAGTTGACGGCAAGAACGGAACCGAATGAACAAACAAAATTGGCAATGAAACAAGCTCTGGAAGGGAAAGATTTAATCGGCCCGTTTGACAGTATTAAGGATGCCTTATCTTTTTTAGACGAGGTTGATAATGAAGAAGATTGAGATGACGCCGGTTTTTATTAAAAATTGGAAAGCATTACGCAAAAAACATTATGATAAAAGCAAGCTGGATAAGGTGATTGAACTGCTGGCTAAGGAAGAAGGACTTCCAGGGAAATATAAAGACCATTCTCTGTCCGGTAATTGGAAAGGATTCCGAGAGTGTCATATTCAGGATAATTGGTTGCTGATTTACTTATGCGATGAAACAAGGCTGGTTTTAACAGCTACAGGAACACACGATGATTTATTTAAATAGTTGGTGTTACGACTGGACATCTAACTAATAAAAGGAAGGTTTTAATCCCTTCCTTTTTTTATGACCGTTCTTTTAAGGACGGTTTTTTATGTATCAAGAAAGGAGAAGAAAATGACCGATAATTTGGAAGCAACCGCTTTTGAACCGGAAAAAGGTGAAATGGAACAAAATCCGGAACAAGAGGTAAATCAAAACGAAACCCAAACGGATGAAAGGGGGGAAGAAGCCGGGGAAGGCTTTGAAAAAGAACGGCAGTCAGATGAGGAAGGAAAAAGGGAAAACGGACAAAGCCAGAGGGACGAGACGCAAGATATTCCGGAAAAGTTCAAGGGGAAAGAATTAAAGGATGTCATCAAAAGCTATGAAGAGCTGGAAAAGATGCATTCCAGGAAAGCGCAGGAACTGGCAGATTTAAAGAAAAGAACAGATGCTTTTGAAAGAGAAGAAAACCAAAAAAAAGAAGAAGCGTTAAGGCAAGCCAAAAATGCCGGTTTTTCATCGGTTGAAGAACAACAAGCTTCTTTTTTGATTAAAGACAGAGAGTTTCGCAATTACGTAGCGGCTTTGGATGTTGTGCCGATGGACGAAGAAAGTCGGCAGGCGGCAAGACAGGCGTTAGCCGTGTATCAACGGTCCGGGGGAATGGATACGGCGGCTTTGATGGAAGCAAAAAGCTTTTTCCCGGCGAATGTCGTAGAACAGATTGCGCAAGATACGCAAGCCTTTAAAGGACAAGTTCAAGGAGAACTCCTTGCAAGGCAGCAAACACAGCGCCAAAGCGCGATACAAAGCAAAATTGAGGAGATTAAGGAAAAGTTTCCGGAATTACTTTCATCGCGTCAGAGTGCTGTTTTTTTAGGGACCGCCTTAAACTTAACGGGCGGCAATCTCAATGTGGAAGAGTTCAACAGAATGTTTTCCGATTTGAAGGAACATTTTTTTGAAGAATTCCAAAAAAATAAAGAATTGGAGAGGGAAAACAAAAATCTTCAAGACAGGTTACAGGCCCCGTCATCTTCAATGGAGGATGTAAACGGTAATAAATGGCTGACCAAAGAAGAATACGACGCTTTAACTCCTGACGAGGAGGATGCCAAATACGACCTGATTAACAGGCAGGCAATATATCAAAGGGAGGGAAAGTTAGAAAAGAAATATTGCATTTTTTAATAAAGAAAGGAAGATAAAATGAGTACGAATGCGGAAACAATCGGCACGCAAATGCCGAAGATTATTCCGGAGGTGTGGAGCGCCTCTTTGAATAAAAAGCTGGACAAGTCCGGCGTCGGAATGAAAATCGTCAATAAAATTTACGAAAAGGACATTAAAAACTATGGCGATACGGTACATATCGGCGAGTTGGGCGATGTGAATGTCATTGATTACGAAGAAGGAGATTTGTCCACGGGGATGACTTTGCAAAAAGTATCCTCCACGGACCAGGTCTTAAAACTGGACCAGCAAAAGGCCTTTAACTTCTTTTTATCCGATGTCACGCAGGCGCAGGCCAAAATCAAAGATTTGCAAAAGAAGTTTGAAAAAAGGGCGAAAATTGCCGTGGATACGGTCAAGGACACCTTTATTTTAGGCGCTTTTGCGGATATTCCGGCAGCCAATAAGCTGGCGGATGTGACTTTGACGAAGGACAACGCGTATGACACTTTTGTTGAGTTGGCCAAAATCCTGAAGAATAACAATGCAATTCAGGCGGATTTGGATGAGATTTCCAAAGATAACCAAGCAGACGGTTCTTTGCCGTGGGTGGTGATAAATCCGGATGTGGAAGCAATTCTGCTGAAATCCCCGGAATTTATTCACGCAACGGAAAAAGGGGACAAAGTGTTACGCAAAGGGTCTATCGGGTCTATTGCGGGGTTGGATGTGTTGGTGAGTACGAATTTGCCGACAACCAGTTATAAAGTCAATGTGATGGCGGGAATTAACGACGCTATTGCTTTTGCCGGGAATATTTCCAAAGTGGAGGTTATCCGTAACGATATGTTCTTTGGCGATAATGTCAGAGGTCTGTATGTGTACGGTAAAAAGGTTGTGTTACCGAACGCTTTGGCCGGCGTTGTCATGACAGTCGGTTCCGCGCCGTCCGGAGATTAGAAGGCAATCAATAAGAGGGAAAAGGGGGGATAAAAACACCCCCTTTTTCTTTAAAATAAAGAAAGGAAAAGAAAATGGCGAATAAAATTTCAGCAATAGAAAAAATTACGGGACAGACAAAAAAGCCGGAAAAAATTAAAGAAAAAAAAGATGTTTTAACAAAGGATTTTCTTTGGACGGTTGAGAAAAAAGGATGCGGCGTTTGTCTGATGAATGGATTTCAGGTCTTGCAGCAAATGAACAAAGAGGAAAAGGAAAAAGCCCGAAAAGGCGAGAAAAACATACAGGGGGAAGAATATGTTTTTACCCTGTTTGAAGGAAAAGAAAAATAAAGGATATCTTTCCAAAAAAAAAGGAGGCATTCCCTTAAACTCTTTAAAAAATAATTCCGCCTTTTTAAGGGTACGAAGCGGAGCTTGGATATAGTATAATATTTTTATACTTTTTATATTGACAAGGTATAAAATATATGTTATTGTAAGACATAATAAAGAAAGGTTGAAGATGTTAGAGATACAATATAGTGACCAAGCCGCAAAGTTTTTAAGAAAGGTAAACAAAGAAGATGCCTTAAGGATTAGAGCAAAAATAAGACAGTATGCCTCTAATCCGAGTACACTTAAAAACCAAGTGAAGAAGCTGACAAACAGCCCTTATTATAGGTTGAGAGTCGGAAATTACAGAGTTATCTTTACTGAAACAGGCGAGATAATGAAGATTGAAAAGATAGGCAACCGGGGCGATGTTTATAGAGGAGTTTAAAAAAATGAATGCAGAAGTTATGATATTAAAAGGTATAAAATACGCGGTGTTACCTTTTGAAGCGTGGGAAAAATTACAAAAATATCTTGAAGAATTACAAGATATAGCCGATTGCAACGAAATAAAAGCCCGTATTGACCGAGGAAAGGGAGAGTATTTCCCGGCAAGTGTTGTTGACGCTTTACTTGACGGAGAAAACGCGATTAAAACCTTTAGAGAATACAGAGGATTAACGCAAGCCGAATTGGCGGAAAAAGCCGATTTATCCGTGGTAATGATTAAAAAACTTGAAAGCGGGGCGACCTGCGGAAGCATTAAAACAATCAAAGCGATTGCCTCTGCTTTAAATCTGACTGTAGATGACTTGATATAAATTTGAATTAAATAGTTTTTAGAAAAGATGGAGAAAGCCTCTAAAAGCGGGGCTTTCTTTTTTTTATAATATGGAGTTATTATGAAAAATTTTTTTACGCTTTTGAAAGAAATGCCCTATATGCGCTGGAGTATTTCGGAAAAAGATATTGCCAATTTTTCGGATATTCCTTTGGATTTAATTCAGGCGGTGCAACAGGCGCACGCGGCGATTTGGGGGGCGTATGACTTTGATTTCAAAAAAAGAAAGACAAGTTTGATTTTTCAGCCGGGACAAGGGTCTGTTTTATGCCCTTCCGGAACGATATTAAAAGTGATGACAAAAGAAGGGAAAGAGGTTGAAAGGGTTGAAGCGCCCCTCTTACCAGTTTTGTCCAAGGGAACCCCCACAGGATATTGGGTTTCATCCGGAGGAGAATTGTCTTTTAACATTTCTCCGTTACCGGAAAAAAGTGAAGAATTGTTTATTCTGTATGACACTTGGAATAAAGCTGTTTCGGCGGACGGAACGGAAAAAGCGAATTTTGAATTTGAAGATGATGTTCTGAATGTTCCTGCTTCTTTGGAAGAGGCATATTTGAACGCGTTAAAAAACAAAGCGATGTGCTATATGATAGCGGACAACCAGGATGAAAACTACGCCCCTTATATTGCACAGTATGAAGAACAATTCCAAAACGCCCTCCTTTCCTTAAGAACAGGAGGAGCCGAAAGTTTTCTCAGGATATATGACGATGACCGATATTTTTATTGATAAATTCCGGGGAATCCGGGAACAAAACCCGGTGTGCGAGGTTGTGTCTTCCGGACAGATGTCCGCTGTGTTAAGTCAGAATGTGGAACTGGAGTTTTCACAGAATGGTGATCATGTGGGTATCCGTACGGTCAAGGGAGATACTTTGGCTTTCAGCCTGCCGGATGTGATGATTTACGGCTTTTTTGAATCGGTACAGGAAGGTGCCGCTTATTATTTTGTTTACGGCGCAAGGCAGAAAGAAAACGGGGAAGCCGAAGGCGTTTTATGGTCGGTAGATTTAATGACGGGAGAAGCGGAGGAATTAAAATCAGGCTTACAGGCCAAAGAAAACTGCAACGGCATTACCATTGCGCAGGGGTTTGATGATTGGTTTGTGTTTACGAACGGGGCGGATGATTATGTGGCTTGCCGGATGAAGGACAAGACTGTGCAAAATCTGAACGCCAAGGATGCGGAAGGGCGGGATATCCGGGGATTGTGTTTGGAAAGCTATGACGGAAGGTTAGTAACGAACAGCCAAAACCGGGTTCATTGGAGCAAAGTTCAAGATATTTTTGAATGGAGCGAACAGACAACCGGCGTTTTAACAAATCCGGCGTATCAAGAGTTTGACAGAGATATTACGGCGTTATCGTATTACAACGGGTCACTGATTGCCTTTACGGAGGATTATTCTGTTTATATGACGGGAAATCCGGCGGATACTTCCTCTTTCATCAGGGGCGGAGCAACGGGCGGCGGGTGCAGCGGCTTTAATGCGGTGATTAAGTTTGACAACAAGTTATTTTACTATGACAGCAAAGCGAAGAATATTTTTGCCTATTATCTGATTGATGTCGGACAGACGCGACCGACGAACGGTTTGGCGAACGAGGTGTTTTCGTATTTTGACGATTTAAACTTATACGATTTGGATAAAATACGGGTGGCCGGTTTAACGGGGGAAGGAAAAAGCGAAATCTGGCTGATGTTACCGGCACAGGAAGAAGAAAGCCGGGTTTTAATTTATGATTATTTAAAAGGAGAATGGCTGTGCCGTCTGATGCCGGTGTGCGCGGGGATTTATTTGGTATCGGGACAAATTTATGCCGCAAGGGGTAACGGGATTTATAAACAATATGCGGGGGAAACTTTCGGCGGCGAATTTAAGCAGGCGGATTATACCTGTTCAATTATCAATTTAGGTTCTGACAGCAATTTAAAAATTCCGAAAATGCCGTTAATTTTAACCTTAGACGGCGCCTACAATAATCGGTTTTATATTGATTTTAAATATGATGATGATGACAAAAAGATAAAAACAAAAAGAATTGAAAAAATAAACAGCGACTTTTTCATCTGGTCGCTGGATGAGGAAGAAACAGACCCGCGCCGAATGTGGGCCTTGGACAAAAACGACGAGGAGCACGGTTTTTGGGTAAAGGCGGACAGCCGAAATGTGACGGTCAATTCGGTGGTCCCTTTGACCTTTAAGCAATTACAACTCAGGTTTTATACGATGGAGGAAGGCGACGGCTTTTTTATCAAGAGAGTGGAGCTTAAGCGTGTCAAGATTAAGACAAAGACGGTGGGATGATGATTTTAATTAACAGGCAAAGTCCTTTTTTTGACCGCAAGAGGGCCAAAGAAGCTTTTGAAAGGAACAAAGAAGCGTTGGACGATGTCAACGGATTTGACGCCTTGGCGGATACGGACGATTTTTACAATGTATATGAAAAAGGGAAGTATGTTGGTTCTATCTTGGTATATTTAGATGAAACAGGGGTTTATAATGTGGCCGGATGGGCTGAAAGGCATTTTCACAGGCAAGTGATAGAGGCCTTAAAACAAATGCGTTTGAAGTTCGGCGCTTTGGTCGCAAGAACAAGGCATAAGACGGCGGCTGTTGCTTTGGCAAGGGCAGGATTTAAAAAGGTGAATAATAATAGATGGGAGGCAAAATAAATGAGTACAGACACGAAGAAAGCAAAAGTCGGAGATAAAACTTATTCAACGGGCGGGCTATATGGAACGGCAAAAACCGGGGAAGGCGGGACAAGTTACGACCCGTCCGCTTTTGAAAAAAATATGGTCGGGACGGCACAAACGGGGTTAAACCAGTATATGAACCAGCTGATAAATCCAAGTTACGATTCAGAGGTTTTTCGCGCGCAAACGGCACAAAGAAACAAATTAGCCAATACTTCTTTTGAAAACAATTTAATCAACCCCCTGGCCGAAAGAGGATTGAGCCGAGGGTCAACGGTCAATGCCCTCAGTAACGAGTTTGCCAAGAATCTGGCGGATTTGGAAGTAGCGGCCATGGCGAACGAAGATAATCGCAATCAGTCTATGATAAATTCTTTGTTGGGATTGTATACAACGCCGTATCAGCTGATGAGCGGAATGGTGGGAACGACAAATGCCGCCTATCAAAATGCTTTACAAACGGAACAGGCCAGACTGAACCAAGAATCGGCAAACAATACGGCGATGATAAACGCGGGAATTCAGGC
>CASFRQ010000194.1 GCA_949296785.1 uncultured Alphaproteobacteria bacterium | reverse complement strand
TTAATGACGGTATAACCCAAATTCACTTCTGCGGAAGACAAAGCGGCCTGCGCCCCTTTCAAGGATGCCTGCGCCGCCGAAAAAGCAGCCTGGGCCTTGTCCAATTCCGTTTTTGAAACCGCCTGGGATTTTGTTCTTTTTATTCTTTCCAAATAACTTGAAGCGTTCGCCAAATCCGCCTTCGCTTTCGCAACATTCGCCGCCGCCACTTTTTTTGCCGCCAGATAGGAGCTTTGTTCTATGGTAAAAAGGACATCTCCTTCTTTGACCGCCTGCCCGCCTGCGGCATTCACCTTTTCAATAAACCCTGCGATAAAGGAAACCAGTTGGACCTCATGAATCGGCACAACTGTCCCGATATAGGTGTTCTTGAGAGTAATATCCTGTAAAACCGCCCGTTCCAATGTTACGGGAACCTGCTTTTGTTCCATTTTTGAGGTCGCCCGAGAAGAAGCGTGCGTACTTTGCGCCGTTTGCTTTTTAAACCTTTCCAAAAAGGAAGGGCCGTACCTGAATGCCGCAACGCCTAAAATAAAAACGCACACAACAAAAAAGAGAAACGAACCGAATGAATGCCGTTTTTGCCGCATTGTCTCCCCCTTTAAAACAAAATATCCCCTTTTTTCACTTTAAAAGCAGAACAGCGGATGTGTCAACTCTCCGTTCGTCTAGGTTGCACCTCTATTGAATTATTATTCATGTAAAATATTTATACGACAATTCTCCGTTATTCAAATCATACCGGTATGAAAGTTGCCGCTCCGCTGTTTTTTTTACGTAACTCCAGAAATACACTCACTTTCAGGAGACAGAAGGGATTTCCCTTTCTATATCTTTTAAATACCTTCCTTTAATTCTCATCCACGGCCTTTTCTTTCTATTTTTAATAAAGTTTACGACTAAAGAGAAACTAATAAGTTCCTTAAATATGGCTTTTCATCCCAATAAGGCCCTCGGACCGAAGGCATGCGCGCCGGATTTCAGATGACTTGGAATACAATTTTCTCATACCGTTCCTTAATAATCTTTTGGCATGTCCCCGCATTTTGCAACTTGATTTTTCTGCATCAGCTTCTTCTTTTTCTCATTTTATCCGTTTTAAAAACAGGAAATTTACGGTAAAAAGAAAAAAAGCGTTTCCTACTCTTGTAAAAACGCTTTTCTTGTTTTTTTCAAAGTCTTGACTAATCCAGCTTTTTATTAAAAAACCAGCCGGCAAATCCCAATGTTAAAAATGAAATAATCAGCAAAGGAAACACATTTTCCATAATCATGCCGAAAGTCATATCCTTTAAGTAAATCCCTTTCATCAGAGAAAAAAAGTAGGTCAGCGGATTTATAGCCGCCACTTTTTGCAGGACGGGAGGCATGTTTTCCACCGGTGTCACAAAACCCGATAATAAAAACGCCGGCGCCAAAAATGTAAACACGCCTAAAATCGCTTGTTGTTGCGTTTGGCACAAAGTGGAAATAAACAGTCCTATGCCGGCGATGGATAACAAAAACACACTGACACAGGCATACAGGCCGATAACCGACCCTTCCAGAGGAATACCGAAAAACAGAGATCCGCCAATCATCATCACCGCCACATCCAGCAAAGAAATCGCCAGTGCCGGAATTGTCTTTCCTATAAGAATCTCATAAGGTTTCAACGGAGACACCACAATCTGGTCAAAAGTACCCAATTCTTTTTCCTGCGCCACGGACAGCGCCGTCACCGATAACATCATGGACAAAGCCAAAGCGCCGGTTAAAGAAATGACAATAAACCACTGATAATCCAAATTCGGGTTAAACCAGTTGCGTACAACCACCTCAATCGGCGTGCCGGCCGGCGAAACCCCTAAAATCTCTCCTTGAAAAGCGGAAACTATTTCAGAGGCATATCCCAGCACAATCTGCGCGGCGTTGGATTTGCGCCCGTCCAAGATGAATTGAAGCGACGCGCCGGACCCATCGTAAATTTTTTTACTAAAATCCTGAGGAATAACAACGGCCATATATCCTTTCTGCCGGTTAATCAGGTCGGTCACCTGTTCCCGACTTTGCGCCATTTCAATTTTTTCCACCGTCGGTGTATTTGCGAACTTTTCCGTCAAAGCCCTTGAAACAGGCGTCCTGTCCTGATCATAAATGACTAAAGAGATGTTTTTGATTTCCAAAGACGCCGTATAAGCGAATAAAGTCATCTGCAAAATCGGGAAAACCACCAACACCACCCTGTTCATCGGGTCGGACCAGATAATTTGAAACTCTTTGACAACCAGAGCGTAAATCGCACTCAATCTTGAAAAAAATCTCCGCATTTTACTTCTTCCCTCCGGCCTGTTCGCTTTCGTTTGATTTTTTGCTTTTGCCGCCGAAAATATTTTTCATCTTTCCGCCCCTTATCCTTCCAACCGTTCCGAAGTAATCTTGTAAAGCATCACATACAAGACACCCCCGACAATCAGCAATAAAAAACACTGCGGCAGAATGACCGCCCAAATATTCCCCGCCAAAAACAAATTACTGATAATCGGCGTAAAATACCTCGCCGGTACGATATAAGTCACCCATTGCAAAACCTTCGGCATACTGGGAATTTCAAAAATAAAACCGGACAGCATCATCGCGGGCATCAAGCCGACGGAAGCTACCGTAATCGCCGCCAAAAACTGATTTTTTGAATAAGTGGAAATAATAAACCCCTGCCCCAAAGAAGTCAGGATAAATAAAGACGAAGCAATAAAGTAAACCCAATACGACCCCCTGAACGGCACCCCGAAAACGCCGACCGCCAAAACCGTGCAAAAAATCGTGGAGCACATTGCCAAAGCATAATACGCGATATATTTGGATAAAATCAACTGCCCCTTCGTCACGCGCGTTGTTAGCAAAGCTTCCATCGTCCCCCTTTCCCATTCCCGCGCGATAACCAAAGCCGTCAGCATCATTCCCACCAAAGTCATAATCGTTGCAATGGAACCGGGCAGGATAAAATACCTGCTTTTTAATTCCGGATTAAACCAAACCACGGGTTCCACGGAAATCAAAGAAGAAATCCCCTGTGATTTTTCTGTACCGTAAATCACCATCCAGTTAGCCACCGCACTCTGAATATAACTGGAAATAAAAGTTGCCGTGTTGGGGTCGGCAGCGTCCGTTATTACCTGTACCTGAGCTTTGCTGCCACCTGAAGGGGCATATATATCCTTTGCAAACGATGAAGGAAAGACAACCATCGCCTTAATTCTGCCGCTGACAAGCGCTTTTTCCATAGACTGCCGGTTCCGATATTGCGTCACATCCAAATAGGTCGTATTTTTCAGTCCGGCAGCCAAATCGGCCAACTGCGCCTCATCCCCCTCTATCAACAAGCCGATTCTCATATGGTCGTTGTCCAAGCTTAAAGCCGTCGCAAACAAAACGACCAAAATAAAAGGAAGAATAAAAGCTATCAGAATACTGCTCGGATCGCGAATAATCTGCAAAAACTCTTTTTTAATCAAAGCGGAAAGGATTTTCATCTTTTTTCCTCCCTCTTTTGCGCTTGAACCGGAGTTTCTTTTTCAAAACTTCCCGTATCGCCGCCAGCCCTTTCGTGACCGCTCTTTATTTTTTCCCCTTGCCTGACAGAAGCCGTTTCTCGTGCCCCTTCCTCAAAATCCTCTTCACCAGAAGCAGAAATCCCTTCACCAGAAGAGATATTTTTGCGGGACACATCTTGCTTGTTTTCAGATGGAAAATAAGAGCTTCCTTTTCCGTCAAAAGTATTTCTTAATAAAGAATTGTCTGTTTTCCTCTCCGCTACGGAAGAAAGGACAGCTTCAGAAACTTTGCCCGTTTCGGAAGATTTCTTTCCCCCTGCGGGACTTTCCTTCACGCCAGAAGAAAAGATACTGCCGGAAACCTCCGCCACAGAAGGAAGAAGGCTATCAGATTTCCCTTTCAATTCCAACAACGTATTCTTCTTTTGCGAATCCCGCCCTTCGTACTCTTCAATCACGCGGATAAAGGCGTCTTCCATCGTTTCCCCTTTTTTCTTAATCTCGGACGGCGCGCCGATTTTTATCGCCCGCCCTTTGTAAATCAAAGCAATTCGGTCGCAATATTCCGCCTCGTCCATAAAATGGGTCGTTACCATCACCGTCACGCCTTTTTCCACCATGGAGTTGATATGATTCCAAAATTCCCGACGCGTCAAAGGGTCCACGCCGCTGGTCGGCTCATCCAAAAACAAGACAGAAGGATTATGCATAATCGCGCACGCCAAAGCCAGCCGCTGCTTATATCCCAAAGGCAATTCCCCCGCTTTTGAAGCCAAATACGGCTCCAAATTAAAAATATCCACCATCTGGGCTATCCGTTTTTGCTGTTCTTCCCCCTTTAAACGGTAAATACCGGAAAAGAAAGTCAGATTCTGCAAAACGGTCAACGGGCTGAACAAAGAAAATTTCTGCGCCATATAACCAAGTTTTTCCCGGGCACGTTCCGGTTTTTTCTGCATATTGATACCGCGGACGAAACCTTGCCCTTTTGTCGGACGGGACAGGCCGCACATCATTTTAAAAGTTGTTGATTTTCCCGCGCCGTTCGGTCCCAAAAGACCGAAAATTTCTCCTTTCTTCACGGTAAAGGTAATATCGTCCGCCGCCTTAAAAGAACCATACTGCTTTGTCAGGTGCTCCGCTTGTATCATTTCTTCAAAACCGGAGGGAACGGAAACTTCTTTTGCCACCTGAGATTCTCCCAGCGGTGTTCCGCCCAGAATATCAATTACGGCATCCTCAAAACGAGGCGGTACGGGTGTCAGGAATTTGCGGTACTCTTCCTGTGTCTTTTTGTCTTTGACAACCACGCGGACGGCGTCCCCCTGAACAACGGCATCCACAATCGGTTTGCCGCTTTTTAAAAGCGAACGCAGCAGATGACGAGGCGTTGTCCCTTCCTTTTCCATTAAAAAGACACTCCCCTCTTCTTTTTTTGTCAAAGCGCCGGGTTTCCCTTCATACAAAAGCTTTCCTTCGTTCAGCAAAAGGACATTATCAAACCCTTCCGCCTCATCCAAATAAGAAGTGGACCATAAAATTGTCATACCGCCGCGGCTGAGATTACGAACCATCGCCATCAATTCCCGTCTGGAAATCGGATCCACGCCGACGCCCGGCTCGTCCAAAAGCAAAAAACGAGGTTCTCCCAGCAAGGCGCAGGCCAGTCCCAGCTTCTGTTTCATCCCGCCGGACAAACGGCCGGCCAGCCTGTCCGTAAAATCGGCCAAGGACGTGAATTTTAAAAGTTCTTTAAAAGACTCTTCCTTTTCTTTTCCCTCCACGCCTTTTAAATCAGCGTACAAATTCATATTTTCCAAAACGGTCAAATCCTCGTACAAACCGAACTTCTGCGGCATATAACCGGTAATTTGATGAATTTCCCTCATCTGCGTTTCGGGATTCAACCCCGCCAAAGAAATTTCACCGCCGCTGGGAAGTAATAAGCCCAGCAAAAGCCGAATAAGCGTTGTTTTTCCTGCACCGTCCGGTCCGACAAGCCCGGTGATTTTTCCGACAGGCAAATTAAATGAAACATCTTTTATCGCCGCCGTTTTACCGAAAATTTTGTTTAAATGGACAGCCTTTAAAGAAGAAAAACCGTCCTCAACCTGCTTTTTTGCCTCAATATCCTCTTGAGTGACCGTCAACATATCTTCATCCCCTCATTATTCTTTTCCCGGACGGAATTTTCGTTTTTCCTTTGTTGTTTCCGAGCATTTGCCGAACAGAATTTCCAATTTTATTCTGTTCCTTTTGCATTATTTTTTCACTTTTTTCCGGATTTTAAAATTTTTTATTTATTATTCGTTACCGGCTGACTTTTTTCACGCTTTTCGCTCCTATTTTTCAATTTTTGCTTCCCGGCGACTCCTACCGATTCAGAACTACTCCAAAAGAGTTTGTCGCCGCCTTTTGCGTCTTCGTCGCCACCTCTATCCCTTTTGTTTTTTCAGCCTTTTTTTACCAACCATACCGAAAACTATGATTTTTTGCCTCAGAGCCCTTTGTCTAAAGCGGGAGAGGAGACAGAAACTCCTCCCTCCTCCTGAACATAGACAGTCACCGGCATTCCCTGTTTCAGATAATCATCGGCATCTTCCACGATAATGCGAACCCGATAAACCAAATCTGTCCGCAAAGAAGCAGTCTCTATCGTTTTCGGCGTAAATTCTGCCTGCGGGGAAATAAATCCGATATGACCCTTATAAACTTTTTTCGTAGAATCTGTTTCAATCAAAACAGGCGTACCGATTTTCACGCGTCCAAGCTCCGTTTCTTTCAGATACGCCCTCACCCACATTTTATCATTCAAAGATAAAGTATAAACCGGCGCACCGGCGCTAAGCATCGTTCCGGGTTCCTGAATTCTGACCAAAATAATACCGTCGCTCGGTGCGTAAAGAATCGTGTCGTCAAAAGCGGTCTGCGCCTCCTTCACAACGGATTCGGCATAATCCACATTGGCGACGGCTTCATCGCGCGCCGCTTCTATATCTTCGCACTGCTGTTTTGAGACGGTATCCGTCTTACACAAAGGAATATTCCTTTTCAGACGGTTTTCAGCATTCTTTTGTTGGACAAAAGCCTGTTCCAGCTGCGCTTTCGCCTGATTCAGCTTATTCAAAAAAGGCGTTTGTTCCAGAGAAGCGACTTTGTCTCCCGCTTTAACCTCCTGTCCTTCGTCAAACAAAACGGTTTCCAGCCGGCCGCCTACACGGAAAGACAAGTTGACCTGCCTGATATCCGCATTGCCGTACAGGACAATCGGTTCAACCTTTTCCTTCATGCGGTAAAAGTCCCATCCGGCGACACCTGCCGCTCCTACGATTAATAACAACAGGATAAAAAAACCTTTTCCGGACTTTTTCCTAAAGCCGGTTTCCTTTTTACCCAAGGTATCATTCTGGTTTTCCGATGTTTTTTCCCGCCCTTTTTCTATTTTTTCCATTCACATTCACCTCATATACGGTTTCTAATTTATTTTTTATACTTAAATATAATAATTCTTTTCGCCTTGTCAAGGTATTTTTATATTTAAATATAAATAATCTTATCCTTTCAAAGACCAAGGGGAGAAAAAATATTTCTTGTTTCCAACGCGTGTTTAGTGGTATTTTAAGACAATTTTTAAAATTATGGAACAGAGAAAAAAGATGAATACAAATATTGAAGAAACAATTAAAATTATGCTGAAGGGTGCGGCCGATTACACGGATAAAGAGGAAATCGCGGAAAAGTTGAAAAAGGCGTTCGCCGAAAACAGGCCTTTGAATGTCAAATTGGGGTTGGATCCGTCCGCGCCGGACATTCACTTGGGACACGCCGTTGTTTTGCGCAAAATGCGTCAACTGCAGGATTTGGGACACCAGATTATCATTATCATCGGCGACTTTACGGGGATGATCGGTGATCCGACCGGCAAATCAAAAACCCGCAAGGCTTTAACCAAAGAGCAGGTGGAGGAAAACGCCAAAACCTATGAAAAACAGATTTTCCGAATTCTTGACCCCCAAAAAACCATTGTTCGTTTCAACAGCGAGTGGCTGGGTGCCATGAACTTCAGGGATGTCATCGGTTTATGTTCCAAGTGCACGGTTGCGAGAATTTTAGAAAGGGATGATTTTCAAAACCGTTACCAGAAAAAACAGCCCATTGCCGTTCATGAATTCTTTTATCCTTTGATGCAGGCGTACGACTCGGTCGCTATCCGTGCTGACATAGAATTGGGCGGTACCGACCAGACTTTCAACATCCTGATGGGACGCAATATTCAAAAAGACTATGGCCAAGAACCGCAGCTGACTTTATTCATGCCTCTTCTGGAAGGAATTGACGGTGTGGAGAAAATGAGTAAAAGCCTCGGCAACTACATCGGCGTAGACGAAGAGCCTGCTGTTATGTATGAAAAAGTCATGAAAATCCCTGATGAAATGATTATCAAATACTATGACTTGTGTACGGATATCCATCCGGACGAGGTGGCAAAAATCAAAGTTCGCTTAGCAAAAGGGGAAAACCCCCGAGATATCAAAATGGAGCTGGCTTTTGAAATCACCCGTCTTTATCACGGGGAAGAAGAGGCCGTAAAAGCGCAGGAACACTTCAAAACTGCTTTCCAAAAAGGACAAGCGCCGGAGGGGACTCCGGAACTTTCCCTGACACGCAAAGAAGGGATGGACGACGGCTTTTTATTACTGGATACTTTAGCGGCGACGGGAAAATTCAAGTCCAAATCCGAACTGCGCCGCCTGTTTACACAAGGAGCTGTCAAGGTTAACGAAGAAAAAGTAACGGACCCCCTCTCCTTAAAAACTCTGCCGGAGGAAACTTTGGTGCAAATCGGCAAAGGGACTTTTTATAAAATAAAAATACAGGAATAGATTCTTTTCAAATCCCAATAAAGCAGAGCGAAAAATTCCGCCCTCTATAATCAAGGAGAAAAAAATGGATATTCAAAAACTGGAACAAATAAACGACTTGAAAGAAAAAGGCGTTTTATCCCAAGAAGATTTTGATAAAATGAAAGCGAAGATTTTATCCGACTCTTCTTCTGTCACTCATAATGCCGCGCAAGGGGAACCGGCCTCGGACGCTTTATCCTTGTGGGGGTATTTTAAACTCTGCGTGACACAAAAATATGCCTGCCTCTCCGGTCGCGCCAGAAGGAAAGAATATTGGTCTTTTTCCTTATTTTATTTCTTGATAGATACCGGATTATCTCTTGTCTCGTTATTTCTGAATACTATAACAGGTATGCCGACCGATCTACCGAATCCTTTTATTAGCATCCTGCAACTCATTATTAGCATCGGATTGATTATTCCTAGCATAGGCGTATATGTTCGCAGATTACATGACATCGGATTGTCCGGCTGGTGGTGCTTTATTCCGCTTCTCGCCCTTTTCTTGATGGTCATTGGAAGCGTCCTTATAAAAGCTTCCGTTGCTCTCGTCATAGCTGGTCTGCTGGCTTTAGCGGGAATTTCCGGTCTTGTTTTTACAATCGTTGTTCCTTTTATTCCCAGTCAGAAAGAAGAAAACAAATATGGCCCGGTTCCGAAAGGAATCATTATCAAATAAAAGTTTTGAACAACAGGGGATTTCTCCCGTTGAAAAAAAAGTAAAAAAGCCGTCGGTAAGCACCTTTGCCGACGGTTTTTTATAAACTTAAAAACACTTCAATAATATCATGCTCCCTTTTTTCATAAAGACAAAAAATAAGCAAAAAACCGGCATGATATATTTTATTCCACAAGCTCCTTCCTTAAAACATGTTTAACGAGAGGGAGGAATATCTCTTTTGAAAATTTTCCATGAACAGCCAAGAACAAGCCGGCAAGGAATTTTTTTGCAATTAAAACAATGTCATTTACAAACATGATGAAAACGGCTGTCCTTCTTGATTATCATAATCGGCAAACATTACGAAACTTTATAAAACAAAGACATTTTTAGACAATGTATTACATATTCCGCTGATTTCCCTCCAAAAGAAAACTTTGCCGGCGAGAACCAATCAAAATACGGGAAGAAATAAAAAAGACAAAAAGCATTTTTCTGAAAAAACCGTAAAAAGCTCCCTTTTTAACTTTATTTCAATGCTTTTCTTACCGAATGAAGGAAAAAATACTTGAAACTCCTCCTTCGGAAGGCATCCGCTTTCCGTTCCTTTCAATAAAGGAAGAATTAAAACTTCTTAAAAAAACAAAAAGGAAAACAAAAAGTTTTCCCATAAATTCTGGCAGACAAAAACCTAAAAAAACAGAAAAAACTTTTTCAGAAAGGAGTAAAATACCTTTCTTCTCTTTCTTTTAATAAAAACCCGGCAAGCAAAATCAAATCCGCAAGAGATGAGAAAGAACCTTTAACAAACTATTTGCTTAAATTTTTTGAAACCGTGGACAAGAAAGAATGAATTGCAATCGGCTTGGCAATATAATCATCACTGCCGTTTTCCAACATTTTCTCCTCATCCCCCTTCATGGCAAAAGCGGTCACTGCAATAATTTTCACCTTGGAAAAGCGGGGATCTTCCTCGTTTCTGATTTTTCGTATCAGCTCCAACCCGGAAATTTCCGGCATCTGAATATCCATTAAAACCAAGTCCGGACAAAACGAATGAAGCATCGGTATCGCCTCTTTCGCCTC
>CASFRQ010000193.1 GCA_949296785.1 uncultured Alphaproteobacteria bacterium | reverse complement strand
GGTTTATTTTACCGGAGAAAAGAAAATCCTTTAATTAAATACCGTTAAAAAAACTTTTATTTTTTCTATAAAAATACCTTAAATAGTAAAAAATAAAAAATAAAACTTGATAAATAGAATAATTTTTATTATTTTTTAACAAGATGTTGGGAGAAATCCAACATCCAGGCGTAGTAACCTGCTCATTATAAGCCGTCCGTTTATGGGCGGAGATTGACGAATAAAGTATAGGGATTACCTATGCCAAATAAGTCAAGCTGCTTATAATGACAGATCACTACTCTCCGCCCGCCTCGGCGGAGTTTTTTCTGATTAAAATTTTTTCTTTACTTGTTTTATTTTCTCTAATCTTCATATTGTGATGGCATGAAGCTTTACTGCTCCATTTTTTATAAGGTTTAATGTGATAAAACCGTTATTCTGAACTAACTGCCTCTTCTTTGGTGCGAACCTGCCAGCACTTGTTTCCCAGGAAATCGGAGGGCTGTTGATGGTACATTGGTTGCTTAAGTAACCGTTATCCTTTTATAATTGACACTTAGGATAAAAAAGTCTTTAACGCCAGAGATAGCTTAGAAAAAAATCACCTTCTCCCCCCTCATTAAATTTAAAAGAATTGGATTACATAAATTTTAATAATATAATCGTTGAAAAAAATATTTTACACATAAGTTTCAAAATAATAAAAGCCCCTCTTTTGAAAGAAGGGCTTGGATAAAAAATCAAATATTTTTTGATAATTTACTGAACTTCGGTGGCCGAAGCGGAATTTTCCTCCGCTTCCGTTTCTTCATCAGCATCGGCCGCTACTTGCATCCTGACAATTTTATCCGGATTTGTAACGACACCGTTCGCTTCTTTAGCCCCTTTCTTAATCATATCCACATATTCCATGCCTTCAACCACCTGGCCGAAAACAGTGTATTGTCCGTCAAGGAAAGATTCGTCCCCGTAGCAGATAAAAAACTGACTGTCCGCACTGTTGATATCCTGAGCTCTGGCCATGGAAACCGTTCCTCTTTGATGGGAAACATTATTAAATTCCGCCTTTAATTTTTTACCGGAACCACCCATTCCCGTTCCTGTCGGGTCTCCTGTCTGAGCCATAAAGCCGTCAATAACCCGATGAAACTTAACCCCGTCATAAAACCCTTTGCGAGTCAATTCTTTTATTCTTGCGACATGGTTGGGCGCCACATCCGGTAACAATTTAATCACAACACGCCCGTAATCCAAATCCATATACAATGTGTTTTCCAAATCGTTTTGCATTTCCTGCGCCTTTCCTTTCACTGAGAATAACACCAATAAAACAGCTAAATATCTAAATAAATTTTTCATTTCTTAACTCCTTAATTTTCCAAATGGTCGGAGGACTCCGCCTCATCCTCTATGACTTCAGAAACGGTCTTTTCCGCCAAAGCGGCGTCAATTTCCTTTTCCTGTTCCTTCGGCGTCGGCAGGGCGGTTGATGAAATTTCCCCTTCTTTTTCGTCAGGAGAATCATTCTCCTCCGTCTCATCGTCATATTCATCAATACAAGTGACGGAAACGACTTTTTCATCCTCCTCCAGGCGGAACAAAATAACGCCGAGAGTATTTCTTCCCGCGATTTTAATTTGATTGACCGGCATGCGGATAAGTTTCCCTTTGTCCGTTACCATCATCAAGTGCGCCGTGTCAATCACCGGCAGGGAGGCAACGACTTTAGAATTTCTTCTGGTCGTATCTATATTCGTAATACCGGAACCGCCTCTGGAAGTGATGCGATATTCATAAGCGGAAGACCTCTTGCCAAGTCCGATGTCGGTTACCGTCAAAATGAACTGTTCTTCGGCGGCCATTTTGGCAAACTCTTCAGCCGGTAAAGCTTCCAAAGACGCGGCGTCCACATTTTCCATCATTTCCTCGTCGGAAACCTCTCCGGCAGCGGCGTTCAAAGCTCTTCTCTTTGCCACAGCCGCTTTCAGATAAATATCTCTTTTTTCCGTTTCCGCTTTAACATGTTCCAAAACAGACATGGAAATGACTTTGTCCCCGTCGGCCAACCTCATGCCGCGCACGCCGGTAGACGCTCTGCTTTCAAAAATACGAACGTCCGAAACCGGGAAACGAACGCATTTACCACCCGCCGCGGATAACAGGATATCTTGCGTTTCGTTACAGATGCGTACATCAATCAAGGAATCCCCTTCGTCCAGCTTCATCGCAATTTTTCCGTTGGATTGGACATTGATGAAATCTTCCAACCGGTTGCGACGCACATTGCCGGACATCGTGGCAAACATAACGCTCTGCCCTTCGCACTCCGCCGCGTTTTCAGGCAGCTTCAACAAAGCGGTAATCGTTTCCCCCTGCTCCACAGGCAATAGGTTCACCAGAGCCTTTCCGAGAGATTGCGGCGTTCCTTCCGGTAACTTGTAAGTCTTCATCTTATAAACTTTGCCTTTGGAAGAGAAGAACAAAAGCGGCGTGTGCGTGGAAGCCACGAACAAATTCGTCACTTCGTCCTCGGAACGAGTGGACATGCCGGAACGGCCTTTACCGCCCCTGTGTTGCGCCCGATAAGTGGATAAAGCCACCCGTTTGATATAACCGGAGGCCGTCACCGTCACCACCATATCTTCGCGTTGGATTAAATCCTCAATATCCTGTTCAAATTCCGCGTCTTCAATCGTCGTTTTGCGTTCGGATTTAAACTGATCCTTCAAAGCCACAAATTCATCCCGCATAATGCCGTACAGCTTTTCCCGGGAAGCAAGAATTGAAAGAAGTTCTTTAATAATACCGCTTAACTCATTGACTTCTTGATGGATTTTATCCCTTTCCAAACCGGTTAAACGTTGTAACTTCAAATCCAGAATGGCTTTGGCCTGGGTTTCGGATAAGTAATATTTTCCATCCTCAATCACATGGTCAGGTTCGTCAATCAAACGGATAATCGGCTCCACATCCGAAGCGTCCCAATGCCTGGACATCAGTTGCTCTTTCGCAACGGAAGGATCCGGCGCGTTGCGGATAAGCTCAATAACTTCGTCAATATTGGCGACGGCAATCGCCAAACCGACCAATACATGAGCTCTGTTGCGCGCTTTGTTCAGTTCAAAAACCGTGCGGCGGCGAATAACCTCTTCCCTAAAGGAAATAAACGCCTGAAGAATTTGCTTTAAATTTAATGTTTGCGGGCGGCCTCTGCTTAAAGCTACGGTATTAACGCCGAAACTGGACTGCAAAGCCGTATTCTTAAACAATAAATTCAAAACGACATCCGGATGAGCGTCTTTTTTCAGCTCAATCACCACGCGGACGCCGTGACGGTCAGACTCGTCCCTCAAGTCGGAAATGCCTTCAATCGTTTTGCTTTTCACCAATTCGGCAATCCGCTTAATCATTTCGGCTTTATTCACCTGGTACGGAATTTCCGTAACGACAATCGCCGTTTTATCCTTGTGAAGCTCCTCAAAATGCGTCCGACCGCGTAAAATAATAGATCCCCTGCCCGTTAAAGCAGCCGCGCGGCACCCGCCATGCCCCATGATGATGCCGCCTGTCGGGAAATCCGGCCCCGGCACAATCTGAAGCAGTTCTTCAATCGTAATGTCGGGATTGTCAATCGTCGCAATACAGGCGGAAATAACCTCGCCCAAGTTATGGGGAGGGATGTTCGTCGCCATACCGACCGCGATACCGCCGGAACCGTTGACCAAAAGATTGGGGAAGCGAGCCGGTAATACCTCCGGTTCCTTTGTTGTTTCATCATAGTTCGGACGAAAATCTATCGTATTCTTTTCAATATCTTCCAACAAATAGGAAGAAGTCTGCGCCAGCTTAGCCTCCGTATAACGCATAGCCGCCGCTTTATCTCCGTCCATGGAGCCGAAATTGCCCTGTGGCGCGATTAAAGGCACGCGCATGGAGAAATCCTGCGCCATACGCACCAAAGCTTCATAAATGGAACTGTCACCGTGCGGGTGATATTTACCCATCACATCACCGACGATACGGGCACATTTACGGAAAGGCTTGCTGTATTCGTATCCGTTTTCATACATGGAGTATAAAATACGGCGGTGCACAGGTTTTAACCCATCTCTGACATCCGGGAGAGCTCTGGAAACAATCACGCTCATCGCATAATCAAGGTATGAACGTCTCATTTCCTCTTCAATAGAAACCTGCACAGCTCGGTTTGTTTCAACCGTTTGAGATTCCGGCGCGGTCTCTAGAGAATTTTGATTATTTGTATCAGTCACAGATCACCTATTTTTTTAATTAAAACTTTCACCGCGGTCATTAAACCCGGGAAAAACATTTTTCAAACAACCAGGCAGGCGGAGAACACAACCTCCGCCGTCTTTATGAAAAATAATCCCCTGTTAAAAGGGAATTTCATCATCAAATCCTCCACTGGAGGAAGACATTTCCTGTGAATCCCAGCCATTATTTTGCGCTGGTGCATCAAAAGATATACCGTCGGAAGATTGGCGTGAATCCAAAAGAACCATCTCACCCCTAAAATTGCTTAAAACAATTTCGGTCGTATAACGATCCTGTCCATTCTGATCCGTCCATTTGCGGGTTTGAAGCTGTCCTTCCACATAAACTTTAGACCCTTTTCTTAAATATTTTTCTGCCAGTTCGGCCAAAGCATTATTAAAGATAACGACGCGGTGCCATTCTGTTCTTTCCTGTTTGACGCCTGTTTTATCCTTCCAAGTGTCCGAAGTTGCGATTGATAAATTTGCTATTTTCTGTCCGGTCGTTGTATTGCGCACCTCAGGGTCTTTTCCCAGGTTGCCAAGCAGAACGACCTTATTTACACTACCTGCCATTTTTTACATCCATTGATAAATTATTAACTTTATCAACATACTCCATTTACGCGGAAAATGGAAGCTTTTTTTGCTTTTTTATCTGCTTTTTTTCATAAAAATCCTGCCTTGAAAAAAACATGTTAAAAAAGAGGAGATTTTATTTGGAAATCATAGGAATACGAACGGATGGAAGCAAGATTTTCCTTTCTT
>CASFRQ010000192.1 GCA_949296785.1 uncultured Alphaproteobacteria bacterium | reverse complement strand
TCTTTGAAAGGCTTTTGCCTATATCGTGCATCCAATCTCTTGGAATCTGTATTCAAAGCCGTCTCAAAGGGAATCTACCTTCTTTACACAAAATACAACACCTTATTTTTATTAATAAACGTCCTTATACTTAATATATGTCGTATCGAATCTCTGGAAAAAGGAAGTGTTTCCAATTTTTCTTTTGAGTCAATAAGCAGATAGATCACCATAAGTTGCTTTATCATTTTCTAGCCGCTTATAAAAACCGTCCGGCGAATTAAAAGCCCACAAACGGTTTCAAATCAAAAAAAGTTTCATATAAAATACAAAAATATAAAGGCGGGAATAATAAAAAAAAGTTATCATAAAAAACCTTCTTATTCCGCCCGCCGAACGATAAATTCTTTAAAATAAGAAGGAAACTGCGCCATAAAAGCCGAGTCGTCAAAGTAAGAAAGCTTCCCCTGTTCTTTCAAAACGTCCGGATGACCTTCCACTTCCCGAAACTCTTGCAACGCAAAAGTTTCTACACCCTTTTCGGATAGCAAACGAACAAGGGAAAGGATGTCCCCTTTTTCCAAAACAGCAGGGTCCCAAGTCGTTCGTACCTCATAAGGCTTTTTTGATTGAAGAAGTAAATCCAAAGACCGAAACGCCTGTTCCGCAAAAAAGCGGGAACCGACAACTTTTTCATACTTATCAAACGGCGCCTTAATATCCAGTCCGACCCAGTCCGCAACAGGCAAGACCTCCTCAAACGCTTTTGTCGTCACGCCGGAAGTATGAAGACCTATACTAAAACCTTTCTTTTTCACCTGAACCATCGCTTCTTTCAGATTTCTTTGCATGAGAGGTTCTCCGCCGCTGAAAACAACGCCGTCCAATACCTTTTTCCTCTTTTCCAAAAAGGTTAAAAAATCCTCCCAAGAAGGGCTTCCTTCCACCCTTTCCGGATTTTGAAGAGCCTTATTATGGCAGTACACGCATCGGCAAGGGCAGCCCTGCAAAAAAACAACGGCAGACAAATGATTCGGATAATCTATTGTGGTAAACGGTACCCAGCCGGAAAGTGTCAACATAATATTTTCCTCTTTTTATAAAAGCTAAAACAATATAGCAAAAAAGAAAACGGAAAAAAATAATCTTTCTGTTTTTTCTTAAAAGGCTCTCCTTTTTAATAAAAGTTCAACAGGGAAATTGCCCCTTTTTATTCTCTTTATACAAGAGTTTTCCGCCAGAAACTTCCCGTTATTTTACCGAACGAAAAAACTTATGTTCTGCGAAACAGAAATTGGAGAAGCTCTCCCGTCAAACTGATAAAAAACAGTCTTTCTTAAAATACCCTCACAAAAAGCAGTTCCTTTTTATCAGTCTTCTCTAAAACCACCCGAAAACGGCAAACAGGCTATTGACGCCGAGTGTGAGTATTGTTCACAAGATTGAAACGGAAAAGAAAGAAATTTTATTCTATTGTTGGCTCAACCACGATTATCGCATGATAAAAATTTACCTTTTGATAAAAAAAGCAGTTGCTCTTTACTTTCAGAACTTTGACGGAATCCGGGAAAGAAGGTTAATAAAACCGAAAGGAATCCCCAAAAGAATACCGATCAAAATTTCGGAAAAGTGCCGACAAAAGCTGTCCGCTCGTTTTTTTGCTTTTCGGTTTCTCCATTTCCTCTCTTGTATTTTTCCTTTTTATTTCCGATTGTCATTTTCGCTGTCATCTTCTCAAAAAAATTCCGAATTGATTAAAATGAAGAGTATTTCTTTCCGTTTTCCGCCCTTTAATTCTTATCCTTTTCTTCTCCGAGAGAATTTTCCCGTCAAAACTATTTTTTATTTTTCCGGTTCCGAAACAAAAAAAACGCCCTCCATAGACCATAATTCAACTTCATTATCAAATACGAGAAGCAATCTTTCATAAAGAGGGAAAACAACCGAAATAAAAAACACATTAGATGGAGAAAAACATAGACAAGACGAAACTTTCCCTCTTCCATTAAAATTGCACATCTTCGTCCTGTTGCCATCATCGGTGCCGTAAAATGAAAAAACCGACAGAAGCCAAGCCCTCTGCCGGTTTTATATGAGTATGAAAGCTTAAGAAAGATTCTTTTTGTCTCTTAAGCCGCCTTACAGCCACAGTCTTTATCCATGTGTTCCTGAGCTTTTTCCTCGGTAAACCATTTTCTTTCGGCATATTCACTCTTTTTGCCTTTATTAAAGTGGCTGACCGGACGGAAATACCCCATCACACGCGTCCAACATTCCACCGGTTGACGTTCCTCATCTTTCAAAACAATTTTGTCTGTCATCATTTTTCTCCTTCCTTTGATTACAGTATAACACACTTTTTTTTATTTATGAAGCCTTTGCCTGCCGTTCAAGCTCGGCTTCTTTTTGAGCAATCAGCTCCTTATCACAAATCGGGCAGAATTTATGGGCTCCCGAGATATACCCGTGTTTCGGACATATCGAAAAGACAGGAGTAATTGTTACATAAGGGAGACGATAATTCTCCAACACTTTTTTAATAAAATTACAACAAGCCGGCGCACTGGACACTCTCTCGTTCATATACAAGTGCAACACAGTCCCGCCCGTGTATTTTGTTTGCAGTTCCTCCTGCATGTCCAAAGCTTCAAACGGATCATCCGTATAACCGGACGGCAATTGGGAAGAGTTCGTATAATACGGCGCGTCATGCGTCCCGGCCTGGATGATATCCGGATAGCGCTTCTGGTCCTCTCTGGCAAAACGGTAAGTCGTTCCTTCGGCCGGCGTTGCTTCCAGATTATACATATGGCCGGTTTCCTCCTGAAACTCCACCATCTTGGCGCGGATGTGATCCAACACCTTGACGGCAAACGCATTTCCCCATTCATCCGTAATGTCGTGTTCGTCGCCTGTAAAATTCCGTATCATCTCGTTGATTCCGTTCACGCCGATTGTGGAAAAATGGTTTCTCAAAGTTCCGAGATACCTTTTTGTATAGGGGAACAACCCGCGGTCCATATGTTCCTGAATCGTCTTGCGCTTAATTTCCAAAGAACGTTTAGCTAAGGTTAACAGTTCATCAATCCTGTCAAACATACCTTGTTCATCCCCTTTATGCAAATACCCGATTCGCGCACAGTTCAAAGTTACGACGCCGATGGAGCCCGTCTGTTCCGCGGAACCGAACAATCCGTTCCCTCTGGCCAGCAACTCCCTCAAATCCAGCTGTAACCGGCAACACATGGAACGAACCTGATTCGGAGACAAACTGGAATTGATAAAGTTTTGGAAATAAGGCAATCCGTATTTTGCCGTCATTTCAAACATCAGCTGGGCATTTTTGGAATGCCACGGGAAATCCTTGGTAATATTGTAGGTCGGAATCGGGAAAGTAAACGGACGGCCGTGCATGTCCCCTTCGGACATCACCTCAATATAAGCCCGGTTAATCATATCCATTTCTTCCTGCAAATCGCCGTAAGTAAAGTCCTGCGGCTGACCGCTGATAATCGGGTGCTTGCCGCGTAAATCCTCCGGACAGACCCAGTCAAAAGTCAGGTTGGTAAACGGCGTCTGCGTTCCCCAGCGGGAGGGCACATTCAAATTGAAAATGAAGGATTGCATATTCTGCTTAACTTCTTCATAAGACAAATGGTCAATCCGCACGAACGGCGCCAGATAAGTATCGGCGGAGGAAAACGCCTGCGCCCCGGCCCATTCGTTTTGCAAAGTCCCTAAAAAGTTCACCATCTGGGAAAAAGCAGTTACCAAATGTTTCGGCGGCTTGGATTCGGTCTTGTTCGGCACGCCGTTAAACCCTTCTTCCAACAAAACGCGTAAAGACCACCCGGCACAATACCCGGACAACATGTCCAAATCATGGATATGATAGTCACCGTTGCGGTGCGCTTCGCCGATTTCCGGCGGATACACATGGCTGAGCCAATAGTTGGCGATGACTTTTCCGGAAACATTCAAAATCAACCCGCCCAAAGAATATCCCTGGTTTGCATTTGCATTGACGCGCCAATCCAGTTTTTCCAGATATTCGTTGATGGAAGCAACCGCATCCACGACCGCTTTTCTGTCTTTGCGCATCCTGTTTCTTTTTTCGCGGTAAGTAATATAAGATTTAGCGGTTCTTAAATAATTGGAGGTAATCAGTACCTGTTCCACAATATCCTGAATTTCTTCAATATTCGGTTCGCTTCCGGCACCGTATTTATAGCGTAGGACTTTCAACACCTGAGAGGTCAGAAGCCTCGCCTCGTCCGCGTCAAATTCTCCGGTCGTCTCGGCGGCGGCGGTAATTGCTTTCGTAATCTTGGAAGCATCAAAGGCGGCTTTCGTCCCGTCCCTTTTGACAACCCTTTCAAAAGGCAGGTGATATTGAGAAGCGTCTTTGAATAATTCAGGCTGTTGCGTCAACATATTGGGTCTCTCTCCTTCAATAAATACTAAATCTTGTAAAAACAGAACCAATTGTTTTCAAGGTATAAAGACATCTATCCCCTTCGTCAACCCTTTTTTTGACTCTTTTAAACCACAAACGGATAACTTATTAAAATACTTAAAGAAATATTTTTGACTGTCTTTTTTTTGGGAAAAAAATGAAAATTTTCTACTTTTATCGTTTAATTTTGATGACTGGTTTTATTTTCAGACAGCCCAAACGCCCGAATGGATTAAAATATCCGACAAACAGCCGCCCTGCCACTGTAAAACCTCTGGCTAACCTGTCGGGTAAAGAATCGCCCTTCCCCTTCTTTAGTAGCTTAGATTCGGTTTCGTTCATATACAGGGACAATACCCCTTTACACGGCCATTCCCTTCCCCAGGGAAAACCCTTCCGTTTTCATCCGGACACCGCTTTCAAACCATTTAAATTTCAATCTTTTATAATTTCTTCAGCGAGTCGGCGACATAAGGAAATTGACAGACGGTCCTTATTTTCAAAAAACTCCGCTAAATCAGAAGACGGATTCTCTTCCAAATATTCCTTTGCCTGCAGAATCATGTCCAATACATCCAAATCATGACACCAGAGGGATTCTTTCGTCCTTTTTGACTCATATTCGCCGAAAAGGTTTCGCACCTCTTCACAGGAGAAAAAAGAATCTACGGCTTCTTGTTCCAAACGGCGCTTCTCTTCTTTGGAAACCTTCTCCCCCGCCTGAAACTTCTCGGGAAGGATATCCCCCACAACCGATTCGGCGATGTCGTGACAAAGGGCCATTTGTACAACCCTGTCGCTGTCCGCGCCCGACTCGGCGATTTCCTCCTTCAAAAACAAAGCCATCATCGCCATCCGATGACTGTGAGAGGCCACCGACTCGGGATTTTTAATCCCTTTGCGCACCCAACCGGCACGGGGCAAATGTTTTAAATGCCCAAGAAGCCGGCTCATTTTCAAAAATTCATCGGTTTTATTCAAATCGTCCTCCTCTTTTTTCTTTCGGCAGATTTTTCCTGTTCAGGTTTTCTGCAGCAACGCTGCCCTGTCTTTATTCTTCCCTGTTTGCCGACGCCGCTTTTTGTTAACCCTTTTTCCCGAACAAACACCGATTTTACCATTTTTCCCAAAATTATTTAGCCCTTCCCCGAAAAATCATAAAATCCGCTGTTTTTTAAAGAAAGATAAGAGGAAAAAAATTGTCCAAAACCAAAAAAAAAATATTATAAATGTAAGCTTAAACCTGATTTTTAAAAACACCAGTTTTATTTCTTCCAAAATTGTTTTATACGGAACAAAAAAATCTAAAAAACATCTACTATCGGAAAAACGATTCTCTCCCTTTCCCTAAAGTCTGCGTAAAAAAATAAGAACCTCTTTTTCCCTCACAAGAAAAAGGGGGAAGTCCAAAACTTTCCCCTTCTCCTTCATCTCCGCCTATTTAAGCCGAATAATCAACCGCTTTTTTATTGCAAACGGCCGCAGCAATGCTTGTATTTTTTGCCGGATCCGCATGGACAGGGGTCATTCCGGCCAACCTTGCGGCTTTGAACCGGCTGCGGCTTTGAAGGTTCCTCAGCCTCGGCCAAAGGATGTCCTTCTTCCTTCATGGTCATTTTCGGCGCCGCCTTGTCCAAAAACTCCTCTACCCGCTGAATTTGGATTTCCAAATGGGACAAAAGCATCGTGATTTTCTCATGCACTTTGTCAATCATATTGGAGAAGGAAGAAAAAGCTTCCCTCTTATATTCATTTAAAGGATCTTTCTGCCCAAAAGCCCGCAATCCGATGGAACCTCTGACAAAATCCAGAATCTGCAAATGCTCCTTCCATGCCTGGTCAATCACTTGAAGAAGCAGACTTTTTTCAACCGGACGCATCACTTGTTCGCCATAAGCCTCATCTTTCATCTTCATTAACTCATCCGACATTTCTGTCAGGCGACGGGTTATTTCTCCGGCCGAAATGCCGTCTTCCGCCAGCCAAGACTCCATCGGCGGATTCAAAGCCAGCAAACGCCCGACTTCAATCTGCATTGCTGCCGCGTCCCAATCTTGAGGCCCGGATTTTTCCGGCATGAAAGACTCCACCATTTCCTCTATTTTCTCATGACGCATCCTGTCCGTCATTTCTTTGACATTATCGGAAGAGATAATCTCCGCGCGTTGTTCGTATATCACCTTGCGCTGATCATTCATGACATCATCGTATTTCAGCAAGCTCTTGCGAATGTCAAAGTGGTAAGCCTCAATCCTTTGCTGCGCTTTTTGAATAGCTTTGTTAATCCAGGGATGAATAATCGCCTCCCCCTGCGGCATCCCCATGGATTTCAAAATACGGCTGATGCGCTCGGAACCGAAAATCCGCATCAAATCATCCTCCAAAGAGACATAAAATTTACTCATTCCAGGGTCGCCCTGCCGCCCAGAACGACCGCGCAGCTGGTTGTCAATCCGTCGGCTTTCATGTCTTTCCGTCCCCAGAACATACAGGCCGCCCGCCGCCAAAGCCTCTTTTTTTCCTTCTTCAATTTCTTTTTGAATTCGCGTCGTAATTTCGGCGGCTTTCACCTCATCCGTCACGCCCTCCAACTCCTGCTTCAGGCGCATTTCCAAGTTACCGCCCAGCTGAATGTCCGTTCCGCGCCCCGCCATGTTTGTTGCGATGGTCACGGCTCCGGGAACGCCGGCCTGCGCCACAATGTAAGCTTCCTTTTCATGATGGCGCGCGTTCAAAACCTGAAACTTGATATTCGTCCGTTTGCGCAACATATCCGCCAAGTATTCGGATTTTTCAATAGAAGTTGTTCCGACCAGCAGCGGTTGCCTCCGCTCATGGACTTTTTCAATCTCCTTGATAATAGCATCATACTTTTCCGCCGCCGTACGGTAAACCTCATCATGCATATCCTTCCGCTGCAAAGGCAGGTTCGTCGGAATTTCAACCACCTCAAGATTATAAATGCTGTCTAACTCCGCTGCCTCAGTCATCGCCGTCCCGGTCATGCCGGCCAGCTTCGGATACAAACGGAAGAAGTTCTGAAAAGTAATGGAGGCCAGCGTCTGATTCTCCGCCTGAATCTCCACATGCTCCTTAGCTTCAATCGCCTGGTGCAACCCTTCGGAATAACGGCGTCCCTCCATCATACGGCCTGTAAATTCGTCAATAATCACGACTTTACCGTCCTTCACGATATAGTTGACATCCTTTTGGAAAAGCTGATGCGCCTGCAAAGCCTCTTCCACATGATGAACCAACCCGATATTGTTTAAATCGTACAAAGACCCCTGCTGTATCAACCCGGCCTCTTTTAAAAGCTGTTCTATATACTCGTTGCCCGCTTCTGTTAAAACGACGGAACGTTGCTTTTCATCCTTTTCATAATGCTCCGGCCTTAATTGCGCCACCAGGCGGTCAACCGCCTTGTAACGCTCGGAAGAATCCTCCGCCTGACCGGAAATAATCAAAGGTGTTCTGGCCTCGTCAATCAAAATGGAGTCTACCTCATCCACCAAAGCGAAATAAAACGGCCTTTGAACCTGTTCTTCGTTGGAAAAGCGCATATTGTCGCGCAAATAGTCAAATCCGAACTCGTGGTTTGTCCCGTAAGTAATATCGCAATTATAAGCCTCTTTACGCTCTTCGGAAGTCATGGCATGCAAAATACAGCTGACGGACAGGCCCAGAAAACGATAAATCCGTCCCATCCACTCGCTGTCTCGTTTTGCCAGGTAATCGTTGACCGTCACGACATGGACGCCTTTTCCGGTCAAAGCATTTAAATAAACGGGTAAAGTCGCAACCAAAGTCTTTCCTTCCCCCGTTTTCATTTCCGCAATTTGCCCGCGGTGCAACACAATGCCGCCAATCAGCTGAACATCAAAAGGACGCTGATGCAAGGTTCTTTTTGCCGCCTCCCTGACGGTCGCAAATGCGTCCACCAGAATATCGTCCAAAGTTTCCCCGTCGGCCAACCTTTTTTTCAGCCAAGAAGTCCTCTCCTTCAGCTCATCATCGGACAAAGCCTCCAATTCAGGCTCTTTCTCATTGATTTGTTTCACGATTTTACGCAAAGATTTGATATATCTGTCGTTCGCGGATCCGAAAAGTTTTGAAAGCATGCTTTATTCCTTAAAAATAAAAAACCATCTCTATATACATAAATCTATCAACATAGATAAGGTGTCCTTTCGGGGATGTCAATCTTTTAGCGGCTTTTTTTTGTTTCTTTTTCAAAAAAAAAGAAAAAGCAATTCCCTTTTGACGTAAAAAAAGGTACATTTTGGAAACAAAGATTGAACAGGAAAAGAAAAATGAATTCTTTAAAAACACCGCCTGCCGAAGCGCAACACAAGGGAATACGGTTGGACAAATACTTAAGCGCCTGCTTTCCGGATATTTCCAGAAGTCGTCTGCACACCTTAATTGAACAAGGCTATGTGGAGCAAACGAACAACGCCGGATTGAAGATTAAAGAAGGAATGATTTTTACGCTTACTCTCCCCGACGCGGAGGAAGCCGTTCCTCTGCCGCAGGAAATCCCTTTGGATATTTTATACGAAGACGAAGACATCATTGTCGTCAACAAACCGGCGGGCATGGTTGTCCACCCGGGAGCCGGAACAAAAGATAGTACCTTGGTCAACGCCCTTTTGGCGCATTGTAAAGGGAGCCTGTCCGGCATCGGCGGGGTCAAACGTCCCGGTATTGTTCACAGAATTGACAAAGAAACCAGCGGTATTCTTGTCGCCGCGAAAAATGACAAGGCGCACCAAAAGCTGTCCGAACAATTCGCCGTTCACAGCATCCAAAGAACTTACCAGGCCTTCGTCTGGGGACGAATGATTCCTTTGGAGGGGAAAATAGAAGGTGCCATCGGCCGTTCCACTCAAGACCGACAAAAAATGGCGATTGTACCGAACGGCAAACCGGCCGTCACCCATTATAAAACAAAAGAAATTTTTAAAGACGGCCTTGCCTCTTTCATGGAATTCCGATTAGAAACCGGACGAACGCACCAAATCCGCGTTCATATGAGTACGAAAAAACATTCTCTCATCGGAGACAAGCTGTACGGACAGACATTCAAAAGCGCTCCTTCTTTCCTGCGCACTTTTCCGAGACAGGCACTTCACGCCTTTTCTTTGGGCTTTATTCATCCTTCAAACGGGAAAGAATTGTATTTTGAAACCCCTATGCCGCAAGACATGCGGGAATTATACTTGTTTTTAAAAGACCTGTCTGAGACGGCGGGTGATTTCTAAAAATACCCCTGAATGAAACAACATAATTTATAAAAAAAAGTTCAATCATAATCAAAGTAAACAACATGGTTTAACATAAAACACAATCGCGTTTCTTCTGAACGGATATTGTGGCAGTCTTTGAAATTAAAGAGTTTTTCCCTATTCATTTTTTCATTGTCCGAACAATCATTTTTCAAACAAAGCCATCCGGAGATTATTTTGACGATAAAATGCCTTTTTTCTTTCCTCTTCAAACCGAAGAGAACTATCATCCATAAATCATAATCCGGCTTAAAAGAAAAAAGGGAGTAAAATAGTTTGACTTCAAAACCGACTGAAAATACTCACACCGATAAAAGTACCGGCGGAAAAACCTTTTCCTTCAGTAAAAAATATCCCCTCGTCCGAAAAATTTTTTATCGGCGGATAAAATATTTCCTGAACGGGATTTAAGATTTTCTAAATATTCTCTCTGATAACACGACACGGATTTCCGACGGCGACCACATTGGAGGGAATATCCTTTGTAACGACGCTTCCCGCGCCGATAACGGCATTTTCCCCTATCGTCACGCCCGAAAGAACGCAAACATGCCCGCCTATCCATACATTATCGCCGACCGTGATGGGCCGAGCCGTTTCCAGACCTTTATTGCGCAAAGAAACCTCCAAAGGGTGACTTGCCGTATAAAAGCCGCAACAGGGGCCGATAAATACATTGTTTCCGAAACAAACGGGGGCCGCATCCAAAATCACACCGTTGCAGTTAATGTAAAAATTATCTCCTGCGCAAATATTCCACCCGTAATCGCATTGAAAAGAAGGTTCTATAAGAAAATCCTTTCCTATCCGGTTAAAAAGTCTTTTTATCAGCCTCTTTCTCTTTTCCATCTGACCGTACGGCAAAAGGTTGTATTCCGCGCACAACTGCCGAGCATAACGTCTTTGCGCCACAAGTTCCGCGTCAGAATTGGCATCGTACAAAAGGCCTTGCAACATTTTTTCTTTTTCCGTCATAAACTTTCCATCCCCTTTGTTTTTCAGCTTCTTTACAATAGGTCGTTTTAAGACAAATGAAAATAAGATTTTCAG
>CASFRQ010000191.1 GCA_949296785.1 uncultured Alphaproteobacteria bacterium | reverse complement strand
GGCTTTTTCAGATAAAGGTTTTCTTTTTTCAATAATATCCGGTGTAAAAAAATACCTCGGAACCAAAATCAGGTCTTTGACGCAATCGTTTTGATAAGCCAGAAAGAAAAAATGAGGGTTTTGCAAGGAAGTGATTCTGTCAATCATTTTTTGCCAGGCGCCCCCTTGCACTTTTTCGCCGATTGCCTTTTGTTGGCTTTTTAGTTCAAAATCATATTGACAAGATGCGCAAAAAAAGTCGGCGACAGGCTTATTGTTTTTATAATGAAACAATTCCCCCGCGCAACCTGGGCAGAAGATATGTTCTGCTCCCCATGTTTCCGTCAAAAGACGAGCTTTTTGCGAAGCGCTTCTGTACCCTTCGGATAAATCCGTATGAAAATGTAAGTCGGAAAGGGGAAAAATCATCTTTTTTAAAACCCTTTGGAAAGCTTAGCCATTTTCCGGCAGGTTTTCCCTTTTTTCTGCCAAGGCCTGAATTTTCGCCACCATGGAAAAAAAACCGTTGCGCCGCGACGGGCTGAGATTATCTTCCAATCCGAGCTCTTTGAAAATTTCCTCTATATGAACGGATAATATTTCCCGCGGCGTTTTTTCATTATAAAGGCTTAAAATCAAGGCAATCAATCCCTTGACTAAAATGGCGTCGCTTGTGGCGTTCAGAAAAAAGCGTCCGTTTTCTTCACGGGCGGTCAACCATACCTGGCTCATGCAGCCTTCCACTTTGTTTTTATCCGTCATTTCCTCCAAAGGAAAAGGCGGCAGATTCTGCCCCAACTCTATCAAATAGGCGTACCTTTCTTCCCAACCTTCAAAAAGCGAAAATGCTTCCCGGATTTCTTCAAAAGAAGGTGTCATTTTATTCTCCTTTTATTTGGCTTCGGCGCTTTCCGGTGAAAGTCTTTGAAACGAGCCCGTTTGTTCTTTTTCCTCTGTTTCCGCTTCTAAAGCGTCAGTCCCTTTAAAAGAGTCGGCGTCTTTGCTTTCCTGAGCGGCCCGAAAAAGAGCAGAGGCATCTTCCGACGAATTTTCCGTTGTTTGCGCCTTATTTTCATCTTGCGGCCTTTGAGGCGCTTTATCCCCGTCCATAGCTTCCTCAGACATTATTTTCCCGGCGAACATTTGACTGAAATCCGAAACGGTTGGCATCTGAGTTTCAAATAAAATCTCTTTAATATCGTTTCGGAAGATATATCCAAACCCGGCGATAAACAAACATAATAACCCGGCCAACAGAGAATACTCCAACAAAGTAGACCGATAGGCGGCGGTATATTCCATTTCTCCCGGTTTTTTCATCAGTTCAATAAAAAAGTTTTTTTTCATTTTTTTTCTTTTTGTTTCAAATTGTTAATATAAATTTTTAATTCTTTTATTTAAATTTTAACTCTTCCGAAACATATCCTTAGTTTTTACCCGCAAAAGGGTTTTGCCGCTTACGCAGGAAAATCCTAATCGGCACCCCCTTTAATCCAAAGGTATTTCTTAAGCCGTTGGTCAAATACCGGATGTAAGAATCCGGCAAGTTATCCGGATTTGTCGTAAAATTAACGATGGTAGGCGGCCTGGTTTTCGCCTGCGTCATATACTTCATCGGAACCCGTCTGCCGTTTTGAGCCAAAGGCGTCGGGTGAGACTCCAGCATTTTTTCAAGCCATTTATTCAGGGCGTTCGTCGGAACGCGTT
>CASFRQ010000190.1 GCA_949296785.1 uncultured Alphaproteobacteria bacterium | reverse complement strand
GAGGCGGAAGTCGGCGCTCGTACGGTTCTGGATGTGTTGGATGCGGAACAGGAGTATCTGGATACGAGGGTGAGCTTGGTCCGGGCGAACAGCGACGAACTGATTGCCAAAGTGAATCTGTTGTCTTCCGTCGGTAAAATGACGGCTCAGAATTTGAATTTGAATGTTGAGACATATAATCCGAACGCTTACTATGACGAGGTTCAGGGCAAATGGTTCGGAACGGGAATTGACTAGTTTTACGGGCAGTGCTTTGGGCGCGCGTTTCTCGGTTGATTAAGTCGTAAACGGGGCTTTGCCGTTGCGCTACGGAATATGAAAAGAAGTGTTGGAAGAAAGGGTTGAGGGTGGTTTCGGAAAAAGAATCTTTTGAAGCGGAAGAATCCGTGGAGGATGTCTTGGCGGCCATAAAAAAAGCGCTGACCGAGCAGGCTTTCGGCCTGACAGAGGTGGAACAGGCTTCTTTTTCTTCCGGAGAAAATCGGAAAAAGACATGGGAAGAAGAAAAATCTTTTTCGGAAAATTCTTCAAATCTTTTAACTGGTCATGAGAAAACTCCCTCGTTTGTCGGCGATTCCCCTTCGGTCGGTGGTTTGTCTGCTTCCGTTTCATCAGCAGGTTCCTCTCCTGCCGTTTCTGAAGTTGCTGCGTCACCGGAGAGGGATTCTTTACAGACAGCGCGAAATGGGCGGGTTTTTGAACTGACTCCCGTTATGAGAATTGATTTGGCGGATAAGGAGGAATCTGTTAAAGCCGTTTCCGATAGTTCTTCTTTTGGTTCGGTACAGGAAGCAAGAGGGAAAGCTTCAAAAGTCCGGGTTGGAGAAAAAATTTCCGACCCTACTGCGTATGGCGGTAAGAAGTCGGATTTGGGTGGTTTATTGTTTGAACTTATTCGTCCCGCTCTTCAAAAGTGGTTGGAGGGACGCTATTTTATCAGGCAAAAGATACAAGACGGGGAAAAATAATTCCCCGTTGTTTTTTCTTCGTTCTTTTTTAGCCGAGTTAAACTTTAGGAATAATTATCCCCTCAAAGTGGGGATGAAAGCGGAAAAAGCGGAACTGTCCTCCCTTAAGGTGTATCCAAAGAATAATTTCAAAAGGAAAACAAGAGAAAAGGCGACAGATAAATGCATTAAGGGAAAGAAGAAAACGGCATGCCTCTCAACTCCCGTTAAAATATAAAGACGGTAATTTCTTGCATCAAATCAATTTTATACCCTCGCCGTTATAATGCCGACCTGAAAGATGAGTGTGGCTCGGCAATCTTATGTCAGATGAATTTTTGTCGCATTATTGTTCCTTTCAAGTCTTTTATCAGCCTCTCGCGAATTTTATGAAAAGGCGATAAGTGGAAAAGTGTCGGCCGGATAAAAGCCGAGGTGCGATAAATCCGATTGCTTTTTATTTTTTCGTGATTGTTTCTTTTACTTTTAAACTGAAACGGCGTTCGGTGCGAAAAATCCGGGTTGTTGTGTGTTTCGTCTTGATTTTTGACATCCGTTTTATTAGGATAAAAAAAGTTTGTTTGTGACCTTAAAAGGAAAAAAAATGCTGGAAAAAACATATAATCCTCAGGAAACGGAGGGTAAGATTTATGAAAAGTGGATTCAAAAAGAAGTTTCAAAATGCCGGCCCGAGAGTGAAAAGGAACCTTTTTGTATTTTAATGCCTCCTCCGAATGTAACGGGAAACCTGCATATCGGACATGCTTTGGACTGCTCCATGCAGGATGCGGTTGCCCGTTTTAAAAGGATGAAGGGGTTTGATGTTCTTTGGCAACCGGGTATGGATCACGCCGGTATTTCCACGCAAATGATGGTGGAACGAATGTTGGCCAAGGAAGGAAAAACGCGTCACGATTTGGGACGGGAGGCTTTTGTTGAAAAAGTTTGGGAATGGAAAAAAGAATACGGTGGCAAGATATTAAATCAGCAAAAACGTCTTGGCGCTTTGCCGGATTGGTCGCGCGAACGTTTTACTTTGGATGAGGGATTATCCGCCGCGGTACGAAAAGTTTTTGTACAGCTGTATAAAGAAGGGTTGATTTACAGGGATAAGCGCCTTGTTAACTGGGATACGGCTTTACAGTCCGCTGTTTCCGATTTGGAAGTGGAACAAAAAGAAACAAACGGTTCCATGTGGTATATCCGTTATCCGGTGGAAGGGGAGGAAGGCATTTCTTTAATGGTGGCGACGACCCGACCGGAGACGATGTTTGGGGATACCGCCGTGGCCGTGAACGCCGAGGACGAAAGGTATAAATATCTTATCGGTAAGCATTGTATTCTGCCGATTGCAAACAGGTTGATTCCGATTATCGCGGATGAGCATGCCGATCCCGAAAAAGGGACGGGTGCCGTGAAAATCACGCCGGCGCACGATTTTAACGACTTTGAGGTTGGGCGCCGACATAACTTGAAAATGATTAACATTTTGGACGCCGACGGTCATTTAAATGAAAATGTTCCCGCCGAATTCAGAGGGATGGAACCTTTGAAAGCGCGTCCTTTGGTGATTGAAAAACTTAAGGAACTGGGCGTTTTTGAAAAGACGGAAGAGCATCCGATGACCATTCCGTACAGTTCCAAAAGCGGAACGATTATTGAGCCTTGGTTGACCGACCAATGGTTCGTTGACGCCAAAGAACTGGCCAAAGATGCCATTCGCGTTGTGGAGAACGGGGATATTCGCTATATTCCTGACAACTGGAAAAATCTGTACTTTGAATGGATGTACAATATTCAGCCATGGTGCATTTCTCGCCAGCTATGGTGGGGGCATCAGATTCCCGTCTGGTATGGTCCGAATGGGGAAGTGTTCTGCGAAGAAACTTTTGAGCAGGCTTTGGCTCAAGCGGAAAAGCAGCTGGGCAAAGGTGTGGAATTGAGGCGGGATCCGGATGTTCTGGATACATGGTTTTCTTCCGGTTTATGGGCGTTTACGACATTGGGATGGCCGGAGGAAACGGCGGCTTTGAAAAAGTATTATCCGACAAATGTGTTGATTACCGGGTTTGACATTATTTTCTTTTGGGTAGCACGGATGATTATGCTGTCCATGCATTTCAGAAAGGAGGTCCCGTTCCGGGAGGTATTGATTCACGGTCTTGTCCGCGACGAACACGGGCAAAAGATGAGCAAATCAAAAGGCAACGGGATAGACCCGTTGGAAATGGTGGACGCCTACGGGGCGGACGCGGTGCGTTTTACCTTGCTGGCTTTGGCGGGGCAGGGGCGCGATATGCAGATTTCCGGCGCCAAGATTGAATTGGGCCGCAACTTTATCACCAAGATATGGAACGCCGCCCGTTTCTGCGAAATGAATGAGTGTCGGTTTGATGCTTCTTTTGAGCCTGCGTCGGCGGAAGAAGCTTTGAACCGATGGATACTTTTTAAAACGAAACAAGCCGTGGAAAAGACGGCGCAAGCTTTGGATACCTATCGTTTCCAGGAGGCGGCGCAAGAAATGCACCAGTTTATCTGGGGGACTTTCTGTGACTGGTATGTGGAGATGATGAAGCCTGTCCTGAACGCCGCGAATGAAAAAGCGAAAGAGGAAACGCGTCGGACAGCGGCTTATGTACTGAAGCAAATATGTCTTTTGATTCATCCGGTCATGCCGTTTGTCAGTGAAGAATTGTGGGAAAAACAAGGTTTTTCCTCTGCAGAAGGTAAAATGGCGGCCGAATCGGCATGGCCGCGGATAGATGTTGACGAAGCATCGGGAGCGGATTTTGCAAACGCGGCGGCACAGATTGATGCTTTGATTGAAATGGTGACAAGTATTCGTTCCGTCCGTTCAGAAATGAATATTCCGGCAGGGAAAAGACTGTCTTTGATGATAAAGGGCGCCTCTGAAATTAAAAAGGCGGAGATTGAAGGGCAGGAGGTTTTGTTAAAATCTCTGGCCAGATTGGACGCCGTGTCCTTTGTCAGCGATACCGTTCATGGTGCGGTTCAGCAGGTATTGAATTCTTTGACTTTGATTATTCCTTTGGAAGGGGTTTTGGATGTTGCCGCGGAAAAAGAACGGTTAAAGAAAGAAATGGCGGCCTTAAAGAAAACTGTTGAACAGGTGGATGCCAAACTGTCTAATGAGTCCTTTGTCGCCAAAGCGCCTGCGGCCGTTGTGGAGGAACAGAGGCAGCGCCGCAAAGCTGCTCAGGATTCTTTAAATAAAGTACAGGAAGCTTTGATGCGTTTTGATTTATTGTAAACGGCTGAAACGGGCGGCGAAAAGGAAAACGCCGCCTTTTTCAAGAAAGTTTTCATCGCCGGTGCTTTTCTTGCTCAGATTTTTTTGATGGAAAAAGGCATTGTCTTTGTGCCGGAAAGAAGAGAGGAAAATTCGGTAAGGCGGAAAAGGGTTAAAAGCCGTATAGAAAGTTTAAGAGAGAATAAAAGTTAAAATTAAAAAAGAGGAAACGAATGAAAGGCATTTATTTTTTAATGGGGGAAAAAGACAATTCCCTCCCTCAAATGGCGCAAAAGGCCGTGGAGTTATTGAAAGCAAAGGGGAAAAAGGTTGCTTATTTCAAGCCGGTCGGCAACGATGAAACTTCCCTTGTATCCGTGGAACTGGCGAAAGATTTGGTTGCACGCGGGCATAAAGACAAAATAATAGAGGAGGTTATTGCCGTTTATCGCGAGTTTGAGGAGGAAAACGATTTCGTTGTATGTGAAGGGACGGACGGCTCTTCCCGCGATTTGGTGATTGAATTCCGTTTAAACGCTATTTTGGCGGATAACCTCTGTCTGCCGGCCGTGGTGGCGATGGGGCCGGAAAACGAAGGGGCGGAACAGTCTTTTTATTTTGTGAAAAAAATGCTGGAACAAAGAAGGATTCCTGTCTTAGGCAGAGGTTCTTTGGATGAAGGGGAACTGGATGCTTTTTTGAAAGAGGCGGCATTGATGCAGTCCGATAAAATCACCCCGAAAATGTTTGAATACCGGCTGATTGAAAAAGCGCAGGCGGATATAAAAAAAATTGTTTTGCCGGAAGGGGATTGCGAACGTGTTTTAAGGGCTGCGGACGAAATTGCCCGCCGTCGGATTGCGACGCCGATTTTGTTGGGAGACAAAGATAAAATCGTCAAGATGATTAACGATATGTCTTTGGGGGCGCTCCGGGATGTTCAAATTGAGGATGTTGAAAAGTCGGACAAGCTCAAGGAATATGCTCATACTCTTTATGAGCTGCGCAAGGCAAAAGGCATGATGGAGGAACAGGCGGAGCAGACAATCCGGGATATCAGCTATTTCGGAACGATGATGGTTTATAAAGGGGATGCCGACGGCATGGTGTCCGGCGCGGAACATACGACGGCGCACACGATTCGCCCGGCTTTGCAGTTTATCAAGACAAAACCGGGAATGTCTTTGGTATCCGGCGTGTTTTTAATGTGCTTTAAGGGGAAACTGTATGTGTTCTGCGATTGTGCGGTGAACACGAATCCGACGCCCGAACAGTTGGCTGAAATCGGTTTGTCCGGTGCGCAGACGGCAAAGATGTTGGGGTTGGAACCGAAGGTGGCGTTTATCTCCTACTCTTCCGGTTCTTCGGGAAAAGGGCCGGATGTGGACGCGGTGAAAGAAGCGGTCCGCCTTGCCAGGGAAAAAGATTCTTCCGTTTTATTGGAAGGGCCTTTGCAGTTTGATGCGGCTTTTGCGCCGGAAGTGGCTGCCGTTAAAATGCCGGGTAATCCCGTTGCAGGACAGGCGAATGTCTTTGTCTTTCCGGATTTAAACACGGGGAACACGACATACAAAGCGGTGCAGCGCGCGGCGGAGGAGGCTTTGGCGGTCGGTCCCATTTTACAAGGATTGAACAAACCGGTGAATGATTTATCTCGCGGGGCGACGGTGCCGGATATTATTAATACGGTGGTGATTACCTCCATTTTTGCGCAGACGAAAGCGTAACCTTTTTTAGGCGGGTCGTTGAATGTTTTTTTGTTACTCGCCTAAGGCCGGCTGCCGGGTATTTTCGGGTATCAGGTATCTGTTCCAAAAGCCTCCTCAAAAAGAAATACCGTCTGCGGCTTCCCAGGAAAGAAGTTCTGGAGACGGTACCGGCGGGAAGGTTGGCGGAAATAGGAATTTAACTTAAATAAAATAAGGAAAAGAATATGAAAATTTTGGTTATCAATTCGGGCAGCTCTTCCATTAAATATCAGCTGTTTAACATGGACACAAAAGAGGTGCTGTGTTCCGGCATCGTGGAAAGAATTGGCGAGACGACGGGAAAAATTACTTATAAAAAATTCCCGGGCTCGGAAAATGAAAAGAAAATCGTTTTGGAAATGCCTTTCCCGTCGCATAAAGAAGGAATGCTGAAAGTGGCGGAAATGCTGACGGACAAAGAGGACGGCGTTATCGCGGATGTTTCTGAAATCCAGGGGGTCGGGCACAGGATTGTTCACGGCGGTTCTTACACAAATCCTGTTGTCGTGGATGATAAGGTGATTGAAGAACTGGACAAAGTTATTCCTCTGGCGCCTTTGCACAATCCGGGGCATTTGGTCGGAATTGAGGTGGCGCGCCAGCTGTTTCCGCACGCGACCCATGTTACGGTGTTTGACACGGCGTTCCATATGACAATGGAACCGAAAGCTTTTATGTATCCTCTGCCGTATGAGTATTATACTCAAATGCAGGTGCGTCGTTACGGTTTCCACGGAACGAGTCATAAGTATGTCAGCCATTACGCCGCCCGTTTATTGGACAAACCGTACGACCAGTGCAACATTATCACGATTCATTTGGGGAATGGTTCTTCCATGGATGCGGTGCAACGCGGCCGGTGTGTGGACACTTCCATGGGGTTGGCGCCGTTGGAAGGGTTGATGATGGGAACGCGCTGCGGCACCATTGACCCGGCAATTATCGGGTATGTGATGCGTCAGACGGGCATCAACATAGATGAAATGGACAAGGTCATGACGAAGAAAAGCGGCTTTTTAGGTATTTGCGGTTATACGGATATGCGCGATGTCCATGCGCAGATTGCCGCCGGTAACGAACGGGCAAAACTGGCCTTGGATATGCTGTGCCACAGAATTAAAAAGCAAATCGGCGCCTATATGGCGGAGATGGGTTCCGTTGACGCTTTGGTCTTTACGGCCGGTATCGGCGAAAATGACGAAATTGTCCGACGCCAGTCTTTGCAAGGATTGGAAAATTTCGGCATTGAGCTGGACGAAGCTAAAAATGACGAGCGCGTCAAGGAATGGGCTTTGATTTCCGCGCCATCCTCCAAAGTAAAAGTATTTGTCATTCGTACGAATGAGGAATTGGAGATTGCGCAGGAAACGGAAAAGTTTCTTTAAATACTTTTATCGGGAAGGGTACGCTTGAGAAAATTTTCTCTGCCCTCTAAGAAAACCGTCCTTTCTCTTCTGGAAGGACGGCTTTTCTTTGATTTTGTCAGACGGGACCGGGTTCAAGCTGCCGATAAATTTTTTTGTTATTTGGTGTGATTTATCCG
>CASFRQ010000189.1 GCA_949296785.1 uncultured Alphaproteobacteria bacterium | reverse complement strand
AATAAAACCGGCGAATCGGATAAAGACAAAAGAACAGCTGGCGGGGAAACTTCTTCCGAAGAACAAGCCGTTCAAAATGTCGCCGATGTCATTTCTGTTTCCAGCAAAGACATTCCATCCATTATTCAGAAAAAGGAAACAACCAGGGGACAAGACAGCGCCTTGGTCGTTAATCTGGACTCTTTTAGTGATTTATTAAGTCAGCACTCCCCCAACCTAGGGAATGCGGAACAACTAATCACCGGATTCAAAGGATTGGCGGAATTGGGAAAACGACTGTCAGACTACTTTAAAAACTTTTATCCGAAAACGCGGGGATTTTGGCTGTTTTTGGGAATGAGCGTCTTCTGTTTCATTTTATCCCATATGATGCACTTGTGGGCATTGAAAAAGCTGAAAAACTTAAAAACACCACAGCCTTTTTCCTATTTGCGCAGAGTCGGATTATGCTTTGCAGATTTTGTTTTCACTGGTATTATTCCGGCGCTTCTTTTCGCTTTGGTATTTCTGGTTTTTCGGGACAATAATCTAGCCGTCAAAGAAGAAAGCTTTTTTAAATTCATAGAAATATGTTTTATGATTGCCTTTTCCACTCTGCTTTTAAATGAATTTTTAAGGAATGCCCTTTCACCGAAATACGAGCCCAAACGCCTTCTTCTTTTAAAAAATGAAAAAGCGGCGCGTATCTACCATCTTTTGTTCTCTTTGATGCTGGTGTTTTTTATTGACGCCGGTTTTTTGGCTATCCTGAAGGAATTCGGCGCGGGACAATCTTCCCAGCAGCTGTTGGTTCCCATTTTTACATTGCTGGAGTCTTATTTTATATGGAAACTGGCGTATCCGGTTTTATGGAGGGGAATAAAAGCAGGTCAGACAGGCGGACGGAATTTTTTATTATCTGTCTCTTTGGTGGTCAAGCTGGCGGTCTTAGTCGTCGTCTTTGCGACTTTGCTGGGATATACGGTTTTGGGCGTTTTTGTCATCAACCGGCTAATTATTATCGGTTTCACATGGGCGGCTCTGCTTTTCGTTTATGTTTTGATGAAAGAACTTCTTCTTTTTGTCGTACAGAAAAGATTACCGCCGCAGACGGACAAGCTGGTCAATCAAATACGGATTTTAATTGAAATCTGCCTGATTCCCGCTTTGTTTTTGGTCGGATTGTCGGTTATTCTGCCGCTTTTCGGGATTTCATACGATATTTATTGGAACGCGCTAAAAAAGTTGTTTATCGGTTTCAATGTCGGAGAAATCAAAATTTCTCTGCTGGCTATTATTTTGGCCGTTCTCAGTTATATTTTCCTGCAACAGCTATTTAGAACCCTTCAAAACCTGCTTAAAAACCAAGTGTTTATCTATATGGACTTAGACAGCGGCATACAGAATTCCCTGCTTTCCGTTTTAGGGTACCTCGGCGTCGTTGTTTCTTTGCTTATCAGCTTGTCGGTGGCGGGCGTAGGACTGAAAAACATGACGATAATCCTGGGGGCGTTATCCGTCGGTATCGGTTTCGGGCTGCAAAATATTGCAAACAACATTGTTTCGGGATTGATTATTTTGATTGAAAGGCCCTTGAAAGTCGGGGATTGGATTGTCGTTTCTTCCGGCGAGGGAATTGTTAAAAAAATCAATATCCGCGCAACGGAGGTTGAGACTTTTGACAAAGCGTGCCTGATTGTTCCGAATTCGGAAATCCTGGCCAACTCCTTTAAAAACTGGACACACAGGGATTTAGAGGTCAGGTTAAGCATCTCTCTGACGGTCGCATACGGCAGTGATGTGGAAAAAGTAGAAAATATTTTAAGGGACAGCGTCGCACAGGATGATCGGATTCTAAAAACGCCGGCACCGTTTATTACTTTCTCCGATTTCGGGGAAAAAGGGTTGAAATTTGATTTAAGGTGTTACCTTGGACTTATCACGGAACAATTGGCCGTCCAAACGGCTCTAAGAAAAAACATCTACCGTCGTTTTAAAGAAGAAGGCATTTTCTTCGTCACGCCTTACCGCATTCAGGAGGTTTCCCCGTTAAATTTAAAACCCGCGGAGGGAGAAAATCTTTCTGAAGATGAAGAAAATGCTGAAAAAGAACAAACAGCGCAAATTCAAGAGGGGACAAAGTCATGATTTTGCAACAAACTCTTTTCACGGTATCGCAGGGATTGTACGTCCTGAGCACGCCCAAAATACGGGACGATGGACAGAACACTCCCGACTTACCGGATTTAAACGCCGAGTTAAAGGAAAGATGGACCGGCTGCGTTATTGATGCCGCCATGATAGCAACCGTGTCACCGGCCGTGATGCTTTTATGCGGAAATAAAACGAATTTTACAACAGAATGCCTATTAAAGACGGGACAAGCGGCTCTTTCGGTCTTATCCGAAGAAACGGATCCTTTTGTCATTGCCAACTTCGGTTTTCAATCGGGAAGGACTGTTGACAAATGGAAAAACCTGTCCCCTCTTTTAAAATGGGATATGCCTTTTGTTGAAAACGCCTGCGCCTATTTTAATTTGAAAGTAAAGGAGCACAAGGAACTTTCAACCCATATCCTGTTTTTTTGCGATGTCATTGATGCCGAAAGCGGTTCCGGACTTCCTCTGACTTATGGGGAATATCAGAAAAATCGCCGATTGGCCGTCATTGACGCTTTTAAAAAACACCAACTATCAAACCAAGGAGAAAAATAATGGAAAAAGAAGTTTGGGTATGCACTGTATGCGGTTATGTCTATGATGGGGAGGTCCCTTTTGAACAATTGCCGGAAGACTGGGTATGTCCCGTTTGCGGCGAAGGAAAAGAAGTTTTTGAAAAACGCCCGGCGTAAAAACTTTTCCGAAAGTTTTTAAAGGAAGGATAGAAAATCCTTCCTTTTTTTAACTGTCCTTTTTTTCGGTCAATTCCGAAAAACTTTGAAAAAATGTGAGAAAGGGCTGAAGTAGTCCGAAAAATTTTATATTTTCCCGATTGTTTTTCCTTTTCTTTTGTTTTTTGTCGTATTTTTCATGTTTTTACTTGCAAAAAAGAAAAAAAAGGAATAAAAAAGCACTTGCTTATTTTAAATAAGTTTTTTATTTCAGAAATCAAAGAGTAAAATATGTCAAAAGAAGAATTATTGGAATTTACGGGAACCGTCATTGAAAAACTGCCGAACGCCATGTTCCGCGTCCAGTTGGAAAACGGGCACGAGATTTTGGCTCACACGGCCGGGAAAATGCGCAAGTTCCGCATTCGCGTCATGGTCGGGGATAAAGTGGATATTGAAATGACGCCGTACGATTTGTCAAAAGGGCGCATTTCCTTCCGGCATAAAGCTTAGTAAAAAAACATTATCCGAATGAAGGCTTGCCTTATAAATTAAGATAATTGTTGAATTTTGTTTAAAATATCAGGAAAAAGATTTATAAAAAGAGAAGCGGCTTTTAAGCACAAAATCTTGGAGGGAAAGGTATGTTTGAAGCGCTTGTTCCGGACTTTTTGTCATTAAGCGTCTTTTTTCTGTCCGTATTTGTCGTTTCTTTCACGGCGGCGGCGGTTGTTTTCAGATGGAATAAAGTCTGCGTTTTTACGCGGGAATCGGAAGAGGCTTGGCTAACCGCCTTTTCTTGGCTTGTCTTTTATTTTATTTTCAAGCAAAGCGGGGATATTTCCCCTTGGTTGGTTATTTTACCTTTTATCATGTTGACTGCCGTTGGAAAAACGGCGTGCGGAATACAGGCGGTTGTCTGTTTTGCCTGTTGTTTTTCCGTCAGTTTTTTATTACCGCCCTCAATGGCTTTTTTTCCAAAGATTCTTCCCTTTTGGGCACAAAGAATTCTTATCGGAAGTCTTCTGTATCTTTTTATCCGATTATTCAGTTCCTTAAAGCAAATTCCTTATATTCTGGACGATTATGTAAAAATACTGGGGATTAGTTTTTTACTTTTAAGCTTTTTTCGTTTTCCGGTCGGAACAGAAATCTATTACGCTTTTATCCCTTTCCTGATTTTATGGGCATTTTCTTTTTTCACTCTCCAGTCGGGAAATGCGTCTATCCCGGCCTTTGGCTTTTTAACGGGCTTTTTTATCCTATATCTGGCAATACGGACACAGTCTTTTCAGCCTTTTGTCTTTATCTTTTACCTTCTGTTTGAAGCATGTTATGGTTTTATCAGACGCCATAGAGGGAAAGAACCGGAATTTTTCATACAAAAAACCATTCAAAACCATCCGGAATACACTATCGGCCTTTTGGAGTTTATGAAGTATCGTCTGATGCTTTTTGGCCTTTTAAGCATTTCAAGCGTTTTATATAAAAGTACTCTTATTTTTGTTTGCGCCCTCTTTCTTCTTTACGAAATTATTTACCGGCAAAACAGGGTTGGACAGCCGGATGCCACTATTCGTTCCATTTTCCGACAAATGAAAGAAGACTGGAAAAACATAAAAGAAAATTACCGTCAAAAAAAGGCCGAAATTTCTTTTGCTTTAGAGAAGCCTTCCAAAGAGAAAAAAGAGAAAAAGACAGAGACAGAGAAAAAACAAAAACAATCCTCCCGAAAAGAAAAGAAGGAGGACTAAATGCTGCCGCTTTATGAAAAACCCGGAGAAAACAGGCAACCGGCTGATTTTAAAATCCATTCTCCTTTTGAACCGACGGGCGATCAACCGCAAGCGATTAGGGAATTGGTTGAAGGATTAAAAGCCAATCGGAAAAACCAGGTGCTTTTGGGAATTACGGGGTCGGGAAAAACATTCACGATGGCGCATGTCATTCAACAGATGAGGCGCCCTGCCCTGATTTTGGCGCATAACAAGACCTTGGCGGCGCAGCTGTACGGGGAAATGAAATCTTTTTTTCCCGAAAATGCCGTAGAATATTTTGTTTCTTACTATGATTATTATCAGCCGGAAGCGTACATTCCTCGCACGGACACTTATATTGAAAAAGATTCGGCTATGAATGAGCAGATTGACCGCCTGCGCCATTCCGCTACTCGGAATATTCTGGAAAGAAGGGATGTCATTATCGTGGCTTCCGTTTCGTGTATTTACGGTTTGGGAAGCATTGAATCTTATTCCGCCATGAAATTCATGTTGAAGGAAGGGATGGAAATTGAAATACCGGAACTGGCGCGTCTGTTGACAAACGGGCAATATGTCCGCAATGATTTTGATTTTTCCAGAGGCACTTTCCGAATCATGGGGGATATTGTGGATATTTTCCCTGCTCACTATGAAGATTTGGCCTGGCGCCTGTCTTTTTTCGGCGACACTTTGGAAAGTATTCACGAGTTTGACCCTTTGACGGGGCATAAGAAGCTGGCTTTGAAAGAAATCGTCGTCTATCCGGCAAACCACTATGTGACACCTCGTCCCGCTTTGTCCCAAGCCTTAAAGACCATCCGCGAAGAACTTTCGGAAAGGTTGGCTTTTCTTCACTCACAAAACAAACTGGTGGAAGAACAGCGGTTGAACCAGCGCACGCATTACGACCTTGAAATGTTGGAAGCGACCGGTATGTGTAAAGGCATAGAGAACTATTCCCGGCATTTGACGGGAAGAGCTCCCGGCGAAGCGCCACCGACCTTATTTGAATATCTTCCCGACGACGCGCTTTTATTTGTGGATGAAAGCCATGTGACCATCCCTCAGCTGGGGGCGATGTACAAAGGGGACTACAGCCGTAAATTCACTTTGTCCGAATACGGATTCCGTCTGCCCAGTTGTATGGATAACCGTCCTTTGAAATTTGAAGAGTGGGAACGTATGCGGCCTCAGACGATTTTTGTTTCCGCCACGCCGAGAGAATACGAACTGAAAGAATCCGACGGTGTTTTTGTGGAACAAATCATCCGCCCTACCGGCCTGACCGACCCGGAATGTATTGTCCGCCCCGCGCTCAATCAGGTGGACGATTTGATGCAGGAATGCAAGGACTGTACCGCCAAAGGAGAACGCGTTTTGGTGACAACCCTGACAAAACGCATGGCGGAAGAGTTAACGGATTACCTGAATGAAAACGGATTAAAAGTAAGGTATATGCACTCGGATATTGACACCTTGGAAAGAATACAGATTATCCGGGACTTGCGAAAAGGCGTATTTGACATTTTAGTCGGCATTAACCTTTTAAGGGAAGGATTGGATATTCCCGAATGCGCCTTGGTGGCTATTTTGGACGCGGATAAAGAAGGATTCTTGCGTTCGGAAACTTCTTTAATCCAAACCATCGGACGGGCGGCGCGCAATGCGAACGGGCGTGTGATTTTATACGCCGATACGATGACTCAGTCTTTGGAAAAAGCCATTTCCGAAACAAACCGCCGCCGCGAAAAACAAATCGCCTACAATAAAGCGCATAATATTACGCCAAAAACAATTAAGAAAGAAATCTCAGATCTGGTTAAAGATATCTATGACAAAGACTTTGTTGAATATCAAACACCGGAAAATGAACCTTTAAATCCCAAAAAGCGGGAAGAAAAGCTGAAAAAACTGGACAGGGAAATGAAAAAAGCGGCACAGGATCTGGATTTTGAAACGGCAATTAAGCTGCGGGATGAAATCCGCGCCCTGCAACAGCTGGATTTGGAATTGTCCACGCCGAAAAAAGTATTTATCTCTTAAAATTTATCAGGACGAAGCGAAAATATAAACACCACAACCACCGGCCTCCGATTGTTCCGGAGTTTGGCAACCGCTCCTGAGCTTTTTTCATCGCCTTTCCGATATAAAACAGGATACACGGAAAAACTCCCCTTTCCTCACTTCATCAGGCTTAGGCTGTATCCTTAATTTCTATAAAAAATACCGAGAAAGGAAAAGATAGCTGTCAATCTTAACTTCGGACGGTTTTCGTCCTTCCACATAAAGGGGCAGGAATAAAAAAAGAAATATAACGAAGAAACCGCCCATCCCTCTTTTTAAAAAAAACGGGATGCAAAAGAAATATCCAACGGAACGGCAGATACAAGTTCTATTTCGGCGGCCTCTGCAATATCTTCTCCAAACGCCTATACGCGGCATTTTCCCAAAGCAAAAGAAATAGCCAAATAAAAAAAAGAAGAAAAGGAAAAACCTCACCTTCCAAAACAAGAAGAAAGTATGCAAACAAAACACAAGCGGTGGCCAGGTACATTTTTGCATTCAGTTTCTTTTTCCCTTGAGGAAACGGAAACAGTCCGAAAATCTTCTTATCTCCGTTTTTAATCAAATAGAAGCCCAACAGAGAACTTAAAATCATTCCCACAAACATTAAAGGAACAATAACATCCAAACCCAGCTTTTGACGCAGAATCACAACTTCAAAAGCCAAAAAAGGCAAAATTATCAGCAGTAAACATAAAAAAGGATAAGCGACAAGAAATAAATAATACAAAACATTCCCCGTCAAGCAAAAAGCCTTCTTAAAAAACTCCCCGACTCCATCTACTTTTTGAACAGCTTGAGGTTCAATCTGTTTTTTCCCGAAAAAAGAAGCTCGCTGCATTTCCTCTAAAAAAGCTTCAGAATGTTTTTCTATGACAAGCGCCTGAGGGGATGGACTCTTTTCTTCGTCTTTTGCCGACGCATCAAAATCCGTTAAAAATCTATAATCTTTTTTCCGAACATACCGCCTTCTTATTTCTTTTATGATATCTATCACCAAATATGGGATAAGAAGATATAATGCAATAGCCCCCAGCTTCTCTATAAATAAACTTACATCATCCATCTGCATATACCTTTCCTATCATTTTTTTTAATAATAGAACATTTTTTTAATAAATCAATTATTTTAGGAAACTTAATAGTGACAACCGAACATAAAACGCGTCGTGGCGTTTGCCTTATCCGAACGATTACAGAAAGACTGAGCTTTTTCCGGTTGTTCCGCCATATTAAACAAATCGCTGCCGGAACCGTCGTCAACGCAAACAGATTGCCCGAAAGGTATGCTCACCAATCTGAGACACAAGGATTTCGGAAGATTTTTGAAACTGATATAAAAATGATACGGGCTTGTATCATCTACTTTAGCCGGCGGATTGACAATGATGTCTCCGCTGATAGCGGAGGCGGCCTGCTTTAAAAGACTCAAGTCAACAAAATCAAAATTTTGAGCCTGCAAGACTCCCAAATCTGAAAAAAACTCCCCTGCTGTAAAAATAACCGTTTCAAATTCCTCAACAAACCTGTTTTCCCGCACTCGCCCCATCGCCATGTTATAACCGGCCAGCCCGCCGACCGACAATACGCCGGCAATCGCCAAAACACCCAACATTTCTATCATGCTGCGTCCATTTTGCCCGACACAATGACTTTTTTTTGTTTTCATGAGTTTCTCCCTTTTTGTTACTTTTTAATGGTCGTTTAAAAAAAACAAAAATAAAGGAGAATTTTTCAGGAAAATCAAGAAAGGAAAAAATAAAAACGATGTTACTTTTAAACGACCGTCAGAAAGTAACATATCTTATTAAGCGTGTTTATGCAATATAAATCTCTTCTTTTGTCTATGCCTATTTTAATGAAGCAAAGACAAAAAAGAAAACGGAAACCCTGTTTCCAAGATTTCCGTTTTCCGTTCCCCCCTTGTCCTTAAAAACTTAAGGACAATTTCAGTTTACAAGAATAAAGTCAAAAGTAAAGCGCTTTATTGTCTAAAAAGAGTATATTTTAGTTTATATGTTCTTATTAGGATACACTCCCGGTGAAACAATAAAAAATAAAAAAGATTGACAAAAATAAAAGAAAATGTGAAAATGAATTTACTTTTCGTTAAAATAAAAAAGGGCAGAAAAATGGACAAGAGAATTCTGAAGGAAAAACAAAAAGAAAACCTATCCTCCCTTATTATACAAGCGGCCCGTTTTTCTTATTTAGATAAAAAAACACAAGAAGAAGGGATGTTTTTTCCGGGAGATTCTCTCTTATTGCAAAAGGAGAAGACTTTTATTTCCGCCTTCTTACGATTTCCCAACGATTATATTTTAAAAGAAAAACCGGTGATAAACGCCGTTTTTTCGCGAATTGATCGTCGTCTTTCCTCTATTCAGGAAAAGGATTTTTCCGTTTTGCAGGCAGATAAAAAGGACGAGAAGTATCAAAGCATGCTTTCCAAACTTTGTGACAGGGCTTTTTTCCTTTCTTTCAAAGACAGAGAAAGGTAAGGATATCCTACTCCTTATTTTTATTTTAAAACCAGTAAATCGGCGGATTTAAAAATTCGCGTTTTTTCATAAAACAAATGGCCTTATATTACCTCGGAAATGATTTTTATCCCGGAAAGCTTT
>CASFRQ010000188.1 GCA_949296785.1 uncultured Alphaproteobacteria bacterium | reverse complement strand
GCTTACGACGAGGGTTCGATTCCCTTCATCCGCTCCAAAATTTTCCTTTATTTTTTTATTGAATTTTGTCTTTTTTCCTTGTTTTCCCTTGGAGAATGGAAGCTGGGAATAATTTGCGTCCATTCCCTCAATGTTGTAAACGACTTCATCAGAAAAAAAGACAATCTGTCGTTTTTTATCAATGAGCTGAGGAAACATTCCGGTATCGGCTATACGATTGATAAAACGGCCGACAGAGAAGGAGCTCCCGTTTCCGATAAAGGGGAAAAGTCTTTTGATATTCTGGTTTTAAATCAGGAGTCGGACAGAAATCGGCCGGAAGGATTGGAAAAAGACAAACAGTATATCCTGATTTTATATAAAAATAACGGAAAGGAGGGGGAACTTTTGATGCCTTCTCTGGATTTTAAAAAAATAATCTCAATGGATTTGGCCGTCTTTAAGGAAAAAAGCAGGAGGAATAAAACTTTTCTGCTGAACGCGATGGAGGCGGTTGCGCATGTTTGCAAAGAGCCTGACTTGCAGGAAATCGTCCGAGAGATGAAAAAAGTGAACGAAACTTGCCGGGAAACATTCTCTTACGCAAAAAATGCCACAGAGCGTTCTTTGAATTAAAGTCTTTGCCTGGTGTTTAAAATCCCCGTTTGCCGAGAGATTTTTCGGTCGCCGGGGATTTTTAAGTTTGAAAAGGGCAAAGCTTTTTACCGTTCCTCATCCTTATATTTTTTTTCCAAAGCGCACATCCATTTACCGACGGCAATCCCCAAAAGGCAACAGAAAAGGCAGATGAAAGTCCCCATGCTGAGATAATTGAAATCCGTCGGGACAATCATAACCGTTGAAGCCAGGATGATTCCCAAAATAATATGGAAAAGTCCGGCGTATGCCTTTTCAAAAATATAATTGACGGCCTTAGACAATAAAAGAACGGTCAGGCCCGCGCCAGCAAAAAGAGGAATAATCACCATGAAATCCAGTCCTTTGATACCGTCGGCCATAGCTTTGTACATTCCCATGTACAGAAGGAAGTTGGAAGGGCTGAACCCCGGAATGATAATCCCCAGCCCGATAAGCGCGCCGGCCAGAAGCCAGGTTGCGACATTTTGTTCCACATGCCCGTAGGACATTCTTTCGCCGTAATACATAAACGCGAAACCGATGACAAATGATATCAGTATCAGAGCGATATGCTTTTTTTGACGTCCCTGTCTGCCTGCCTGTTCCCAAAGGGTTGGCAGAGTTCCCAGAATGCAGCCGATAAACAGCCAGAGGATTTGAACTTCATAAGCACCCAAAAAATAACTGACTACAAACGAAAACAGAAAAATGCCCGTTAAACCGCCCGCGCCCACGGGAATTAAGTATAAGACATTTTCTTTGAAGTTTTTCGTGACATGAGCGAAAAAAGAGATAATTCTTTCATAAACGCCGAAGACGGCCGCCAACGCGCCACCGCTGACCCCGGGCAGAATAAAACCGGACCCGATGAGTATTCCTTTAAAAAACCTTAAAAACCAATCCGCCATTTATTTTATCTCCTTCGTGTATTCTAAGTATGATTTTGATATACCGTTTAAATCTTAACATTTAATGAAAACCGGCGCGCCGGTCAAAAAGAAGATAAAAGATATAAAAATCAAAACAAAAAGTCAAACTCAAAGCCTTATATCAAATTTCCGGACGAAACGGTGAAAAAAGAACGCCTTCAGTTCAGGGATGGTATTATTTTAGTTCAGGCCAAGCCTGTCATATCCTTGCGCCCTTGATGTTCAATAAGCCGTATCGTTGCCTTATGATACCCGCAACTCTGGCAAAATATCCACCCGCTCAAACTTTCCGTACCGAAATGATTTTTTTAAGATACGGAAGGCAAGACGCCTTCTTCATGCCTCGTGCCGTATGGGGTT
>CASFRQ010000187.1 GCA_949296785.1 uncultured Alphaproteobacteria bacterium | reverse complement strand
GGCAAAAAAAGCGGATGAATTACTTGCTTTGAGTGAGGAATACAGAAAAAAGGGAATAGTTCTGCGTTTGGATTTTTTATCCATGGCCGGAATGCCGTCTTCTGAAATTTTTGATCGCCTGTCTGTAAAAGACAAGCTTGGGAATCACGCCGAAAATATAGAAATCCGCGTCAGAAACGGATTGAATGAGGATCATCTTCCAAGAATGGCGGAATATACGGAGGACAGAACAATCTATCGGCCGGATCAGGTTTCTTCCATACTGAAAGAATTTGAAAAAATAGAATCAAAAATGGATCCGAAATGGCCGGATTTGACAAAGGCTCTGTTTATTTATCAGACCATTGCCGAGAATGTTGTCTATAATGGAAGTACGGCGTTGGCTCGTGTAAATGATGTCTATACTGATTCTCGCAGGAATCTGCTGGGGATTGTTAATCGTGAGTGTGTCTGTTCCGGTTTTGCGCAAATTTATAAAGCAGCGATGAATCACGCCGGATTGAAGTGTCAATATGTAAACAAGCCTCATCATCACAGTTGGAACCATATTCTGGTTGATGATAAGATTTACGCGGTGGATTTGACATTTGATGCTTCCGGCAAAACACTGACCCATTTCGGGACTGATAAGGATTTTTACAAAGACCCTGACCATCGGGCTGACAGGCGGGAATATCCCGAATGCGATAAAATTTCTTTTCTGACGCCGGAACAACTCAAAAAATGCCGAGAGCAGATACGTCCGGTTCAAAAGAAAGAGAAAGTTTTAAATCTTATAAACGAAAGAGGTGGAATCCAGACTTCCAGAATGTTGCAGTTGTCTAATGGTGAAAGATTAGGGATTGCTGCCGTAAAGTCTGTAAAACCGGGATATTTTGAATATCTTACGGGGTACTGTGACAAAGAAGGAAAAATTGATTACAATAAAGAGGTAATAAAGTTTTTTTCTAAAGAAGACTTGATGACTCTGCCAGCAAATAAAGTATGGGATGAGATACAAACTATCAGAAACCGTCAACAAAATTTAGTGGAAATAAAAAAAGAGGAATTCCTGCAAGAATTGGACAATCGGGGAGAAAATGGCAGGAAAGGAACTCTGTTTGCCCGCAATGATGGAAGTAAATTCGCTTTAGTCAGGCTGAAAAATCCGAAGTATGCAGAAGTTCACGAGTATTTGTTGGCAGAAATGGATTCTGACGGGAAACTGAATTATATGAATATATCCAGAATTTATTCCGAAATGGATTTATTTCAACCGCAGTGGAAACAGGATGTCGCGGATAAATTATTGTCTCAAAAACGTGTGGAAGAAAAGGTTAAGAATGTCGGCGGTTATGTCGGTTATATAGATAACCATCATAAAACATACAATCCCGCATTGGAAAAGCTCATAGGAAATTATGTCCGATAACGGGGCCTTCTCAAAGTGAAGCCGTTCACAAAGAACTTTCCATGTTTGCCAGGAAGGGTCGGATAAACGCGAGATGATGGTTGCGCGGCGCGGACTGACGACCGTCCCACCTTCAGCCGAATAAAGGGAAAAAAGACTGCGGATAAAGGAATGTTGAAAAAAAGTAAAAAAACGCTTGCAATTCATCAAAAGAAGCTTTATAAGAAAAACAATACTTTATAGCTCAAACGAGAAATAAGGGTGGGGTTCAAAACTCCACTCTTTTTTCTTAAAAGAGCGGCGGTTTTTGTTTAAGACGGTGGGGCGTTTTCCTCCGCCGGGAAATAAAGGGAAGGAAACAAGCGTGAGAGAAAATAAGAAATTGGAGGAAATCATAACCCCTTCGCTTGAAAGCATGGGGTACGACCTTGTTCGTTTGTTGTTTCAGGAGGCGGACGGAGATAACCGCACTTTGCAGGTGATGGTGGAACGCAAGGACCGCGCGCCGATGTCCGTGGATCACTGCGCGGAAATCAGTTCGGTTTTGTCCGCTCTTTTGGATGTGGAGGATCCGATTGATGGCAGGTACTGTTTAGAGGTTTCCTCCGCCGGTATTGACCGTCCCTTGATTAAATTTGCGGATTATGACCGGTTTAAAGGATTTATGGCCAAAGTTGAAACAAAAACTCTGATGGACGGCCGCAAAAGATTTAAAGGGAAAATCGTTCAGGCGGACGAAAAGGACAATATAGTTGTCATGGAGGAGGAAAACGGCCAGGTTCGGATTCCTTTTGACGATATTGCAAAAGCTAAGCTGGTTTTGACCGATGATTTGATTGACTCTTATTTAAAAAAATCTGTTTAGGACAAAGTTATAAAATTTTGAAATTTGATTAAATGAACTTTATGGAAATTTAAGGAGATAAAAAATGATTACGACAGCAACCCTCCCGCGTCCGGAACTTCTTCAAATGGCCGAACTGGTCGCCAGGGATAAAGGCATTGAGAAGGAAGATGTTCTGACGGCGATGGAACAGGCGATTCAACGGGCCGGTCGTTCCAAATACGGCGCCGAATACGATATCCGCGCCCATATTGACCGTCGCACGGGGGAAATTTCTTTGGCGCGTTATGTTGAAATCGTTGAGGAAGCCGAGGATGAAGCGACCCAAATTTCCTTGAACGATGCCCGGAGGGATAATAAGTTTGCCAAACTTGGCGATTTTATTATTGACCCTTTGCCGCCGATTGATTTCGGCCGTATCGCCGCGCAGACGGCTAAACAGGTGATTGTTCAGAAAATCCGCGATTCCGAGCGGGAACACCAGTATGAAGAATTTAAGGATAAAGTCGGCCAGATGGTCAGTGGTATTGTCAAACGGATTGAAATGGGCAATGTGATTGTTGATTTGGGCCGTGCGGAGGCGATGCTGCGTCGTGACGAGCTGATTCCGAGGGAATCTTTCCGTGTCGGCGACCGGGTGCGCGCATATGTGCTGGATGTGCGGCCGGAGGTGAAAGGGCAACAGATTTTCCTGTCTCGTTCGCATCCGCAGTTTTTGGCAAAACTGTTTACGCAGGAGGTGCCGGAAATTTATGACGGTGTTATTGAAATCAAAGCGATTGCCCGTGATCCGGGGTCTCGTTCCAAGGTGGCTGTGTACTCCAAAGATAACACGATTGACCCGCGCGGTGCGACCATCGGTTTGCGCGGTGTAAGAGTCCAAGCGGTTGTCAATGAGTTGCAGGGCGAAAAGATTGATGTCGTCCAATGGTCTCCGGATGTGGCGACCTTTATTGTGAACGCTTTAGCGCCGACGGAAGTCGTCAAAATCGTTTTGGATGAGGAAACCCGTAATGTGGAGGTGATTGTGCCGGATGAACAGCTGTCTCAGGCTATCGGCCGCAGAGGGCAGAATGTTCGCTTAACTTCTCAACTGACCGGTTGGCATATTGATGTCATGACGGAAAACGAAGAATCCGAGCAGCGTCAGGCCGAAATGAAAGAAAAGGTGGATTTGTTCATCAAGGCGTTGGATGTGGACGACATGATTGCTCATTTATTGGTTCAAGAGGGCTTTAATACTTTGCAGGAGGTTGCTTTCGTGGAACCGGACGAATTGTTGAGCATTGAAGGTTTTGACGAAGGGCTGGTTGAAGAATTGCAACGGCGAGCGAAGGATTATCTGGAAGCGAAGGAAAAAGCCGATTTGGAGAAAATCAAAGAGCTGAATCTGAGTGAGGATTTGACTTCTTTTGACGAGTTGTCTGCCGAAAATTTGGTGAAACTGGGCGAAAAAGGGATTAAGACCTTGGATGATTTTGCAGACTTGTCTTCTGATGAGCTGATTGAAATCTTGGGGCCGTCCGTTTCCGAAGACGAAGCAAATATTTGGATTATGAAGGCAAGGGAACACTGGTTTGCTGACGAAGACAAAAAAGACAAAGAGGAAGGTTAGAAAAGCGTCCGGCGCCCGGCGGCCGTTAAAAGCCGTTCGGGGCGCCGCCGGCGTTAATGCCGTCGTGAACAATATGTCGTCCGAACGGGGAAGCCTTATTCCTGAGACCGGACGAGCCGCGCCGGAAAGGTCTCTTGGCGGGGAGGGGGCGTCTGTTTCTCCGATGCCGGGGGAGGGGATGGAAAAAGCTTCCGCGTCAAAGAACAACAGAACTTGTTTTGTTACAAGAAAAACATTACCGAAGGAGAGGCTTCTTCGTTTTGTGTTGGGGCCGGGCCGGATATTGGCTTTTGATTTAAATAATAAGCTGCCGGGCAGAGGGTATTGGCTTTGCTGTGATGGCTTTGTCGTTCGGCAGGCCGTATCTAAAAACCTGTTTCAAAAGGCAATGCGTGGTACTGTCAAAATTCCGGAAGGGTTTGAGGAACAAATTGCCGAAGGGATGAGGCGGCGCTGTCTGCAACGGATAAGCTTGTGCAAAAAAGCGGGCGTTCTTCTTTCCGGCTTTGAAAAAGTGAAGGACGCTTTGTCAAAGGGAAAGGTGCAAATTCTGCTTCAGGCGTGCGATGGCGGTGCCGACGGACGAGAAAAATTGGAAAAAGTGTGTTCCGGGCTTGAAGAAAAAGTATTTTTGGTGCAAGATTTCTCCGGCGAGGAGTTGGGAGTCGCCATCGGATGGGACAAAGGGGTTCATGTGTGTATTGAAAAATCCCCCATGGCGGTGGCTTTGATAAGAGAAATAGAACGGATGCGTTCTTTTTTGGATAAAGAAGAAAAGAAAGAGGATAACTAAAGGATGACTGAACAAACGCAAGAAAAGAAACCTTTGACATTGAGCGGGAAGCTTGAGCTGAAGAAACCAGTTGAAGGGAATAAGATACGCCAGAATCTTTCCGGGACGGGCAAGTCCAAGCTTGTTCAGGTGGAAGTCCGCAAAAAGCGGGTTATCCAGCATCCCGGTACTGCGCCCAAAGTTAATTTAACAGAGGACGCGGAAAAAGCCAACCGGCTGAAGGTTCTGCAGGCGGCTCTGAAAGCCGAAGAAGAGGCTAAGCTTCAGGCGCAGGAAGAGGAAAAACGTCTTCGTGAACAGGAAGAGGCTGCTGCCCGGCAGGCGGCGGAAGCTGAAAAAGCCGCTAAAATTGCGGAAGCTGCCGCAAAAGCCGCGCAAGCTACGCAAGAGGAGTCTTCTTTACCTGTAAGCGAACCTGTTTCCATAGAGCGGACGGCGAACGGGGAGATTATTAAAGAGATGGCGTCCGGTATTCGGACGATTGCCAGTACTAAAAAGGCAAAAACCACTCCGGAAAAGGATATGTCCGGGGAGGCCAAGAGTGCTTCCCGACGGGAAAAGGAAGAGGAGGCGTCCGAATGGAAAGCGTCCAAGCATCGCGATGAGCGCGAGGCCGAGGAAAAAGAGATGGCTGCTCCTCGCAAACCCAGATTCCAGGAAGAAAAGCGCCGTTCTGGCAAGGTGAATGTGTTCTCTATCATGAATTCGGACGATGAGGATGAGGACGGTATGCCGCGTCGGCGCCGGTCTTTGGCGTCTATCAAGCGGCGCGCCGAAAAAGAGAAAATGAAGCAGATGGCGGCGCAAAAGCCCGCCGAAAAAGTCGTCCGGGATGTTATTATTCCGGAAACCATCACGGTGCAGGAGCTGGCCAACCGTATGGCTGAACGCGGCGCCGATGTGATTAAGACTTTGATGAAGTTGGGCATGATGGTGACGATTACGCAGACTATTGACGCGGATACGGCGCAATTGGTGGCCGAAGAGTTCGGGCATAAAGTCCACCGCGTCGCCGAATCGGATATTGAAGATGTTCTGAAGCGTGAAGAGGATAAGGCGGAGGATATGCGTCCGCGGTCTCCGGTCGTGACGGTGATGGGACATGTGGACCACGGCAAGACTTCTTTGTTGGATGCTTTACGCTCCACGCGCGTGGCGGAAGGGGAAGCCGGCGGCATTACGCAGCATATCGGTGCTTATCAGATTGAGATGCCGACGGGGCAGAAAGTGACCTTTATTGACACGCCGGGGCACGAAGCGTTTACCCAGATGCGTGCCAGAGGCGCCCAAGTGACGGATATCGTCATTCTGGTCGTGGCGGCTAATGACGGCGTGATGCCTCAGACGATTGAGGCGATTAACCATGCTCACGCGGCCGGCGTGCCGATTGTGGTGGCGATTAACAAAATTGACTTGCCGGGGGCCGATCCGAACAAGGTGCGCAGTGAGCTTTTAAATTACGGTGTGATTGTGGAAAGCATGGGCGGCGATGTGTTGTCCGTGGAGGTTTCCGCCAAAAAACGCATGAATCTGGATAAGTTGGTGGAGGCCGTTTTGCTGCAGGCCGAGGTTTTGGACCTGAAAGCCAATCCGAACACGGCGGCCAAAGGTGCGGTGATTGAGGCCAGAATGGAAAAAGGCCGCGGGCCCGTGGCGACCGTGTTGGTGCAAAACGGGACTTTGAAAACCGGAGATGTGTTTGTTTCCGGGCAGGAATGGGGGCGCGTCCGCTCTTTGTTTAATGACAAGGGACAGAAAACAGACAAAGCCTTGCCGTCCGTTCCGGTGGAAGTCATCGGGTTGCAGGGCGTGCCGTCCGCCGGTGACGATTTTATCGTGGTGGAGGATGAAAACAAGGCTCGCGAGGTGTCCAACTATCGCACGAGAAAAGCGCGCGAGGCGTTGCAGGTCAAGAGCAAGGCCGGGACTTTGATGGAGCAGATGGTCGCCAAAATCAAGGCGGGCGAGATGAAAGAGCTGCCTGTCGTGGTGAAGGGCGATGTTCAAGGGTCTGTGGAGGCGCTTATCGGTACATTGAATAAAATCGCCAATGAGGAAGTGCGCATCCGCGTTTTACATGCGGGCGTGGGCGGTATCAACGAGTCCGATGTGACTTTGGCCAGGGCGTCCAACGCGACGATTATCGGCTTTAATGTCCGAGCTAATCCGCAGGCGCGCGAAATGGCGCACCGGGACGGCGTAGATATCCGCTATTACTCCATTATTTACGATGTGGCGGAGGATATGAAAAAAGCCGTGGAAGGCATGTTAACGCCGGAGCTGAAAGAAAAAATCATCGGTTATGCGGAAATCCGCCAGGTGTTTAATATCTCCAAGGTTGGAAAAATCGCCGGCTGCATGGTGACGGAAGGTATGGTTAAACGTGGGGCTAAAGTCCGCTTACTGCGCGACAATGTCGTGATTTATGAAGGTGCTTTGTCTCAGTTAAAACGTATGAAAGACGATGTCCGCGAGGTTAAGGAAGGTTTTGACTGCGGTATGCGTTTTGATAATTACGACGATATTAAAGTCGGCGATCAGATTGAATGTTACGAGGTGGAGGAGATACAGGTCCACTTGGATATTAAGGTCTGAGAAGGTAGGTTTTCCGGGAAGAAAAAGGTCTGAAGAGGGCTTTGACCGAGACCGGGGATAAAAAGGAATCAAAAGGGAGCTTGCCCTTAAAAGCGAGCTTCCTTCTTCTTAAGAAGGGCGGCCGTTTTGGTTTTGAAAGGCGGCGCCTGGTAAAAGCGAGGGAATGTATTAAAATGGTAAAAAATCAAGGCGCGAAGGGGCCTTCCCAGCGCCAGTTGAAAGTGGCCGAGGAAATCCGCCATATTTTGGCGGAGCTGTTGTTGCGCGAAGAATTGTTTACTTTGGGATTGGAAAAAACTTTTTTAATGATAACGCGCGTGAATGTGTCGCCGGATTTGTCTTACGCAAAAGTTTTTTTCCGTTCCATCGGACAGGGCGACGCCGGTGAAATTGAAAAGGCGTTAAATACGCATAAAGGTTTTTTTCGCAAGCCTTTGGGTCAAAAGATGCGTTTGCGCGTGACGCCGGATTTGGCTTTTAAAATTGACGAGAGCTTTGACGAAGCGCAAAGGATTGAAGAGCTTTTAAATCGTCCGGATGTCCGCCGGGATGTTTTGGCCGCCTCTGAGGAGGAGACGGAAGAGTAAAGCTTTTCGCGCCGAAAGAGGTAAAAGGTTTTCTTAGTTAAAGAAGGGATTTCAACGGCTGTCAGTTTTGAGAAAAAGGGATAAGGTCTTTTTTCTTTATACGGTTTTTCCCGGAAAGGAAAGAATATTTCCGGGGATGCAAAGGTTTATTGCGATTAGAGAGGAACAGAGTGACTGTCTTCTCCATTGAGGCCGAAAAGTTTTTAGTACTATTTTATACGGTTTTTATGCTGTCTTGCACCAGAATGTGCTGTTTGGAGTTTGAAGGTATACTGTTTTTCTCCAGTGAATACCATTTAGCTTGTGTGCTGCTTTGTTCTGGTTTTCATTTTGTTTTGCGGCTAAAGAAAGTTTGGGCCCGTTTTTTGGCCATAAGGTACCGGGCGGCATTTTGTACCAGTTTCAGAGAATACCCGGAGAGTGCCGGAGGAAGTAAAGAAAAGGGGTTTTAAATGAAGGAAGAAAAAACCTTAAACAAGCCTATAAGGAAAGAGATTAACGGCTGGTTGGTTATAGACAAACCGTACGGTATGAGTTCCGCTCAGGTGGTGGCAAAGGTCAAACATTTGCTTCATCCGATGAAAATCGGGCACGCCGGAACGCTGGACCCGTTGGCGACGGGGGTTTTGCCTTTGGCGTTGGGAAAGGCGACAAAGACAATTCCCTATGTTATGGACGGGTCAAAAAAATATCGTTTTGAAGTAACTTTCGGTCAAAAAACGGCGACGGACGACGCGGAAGGGAAAGTGACGGATGAATGTTCTTTCATCCCTTCAAAAGAAGGGATTGAAAAGGTTCTGCCGTCTTTAACGGGTAAGATTTTGCAAACGCCGCCCGTTTATTCGGCGTTGAAAGTCAATGGCCGGCGGGCGTATGAATTGGCCAGAGAAGGCAAGGAAGTTTCTTTGAAACCCCGGGAAATTGAAATTTTTTCCTTATGTCTTGTTTCTCAAACGGATGAAAAGCGCTTTATGTTTGAAACGGAATGTTCCAAAGGGACTTATATCCGCTCTTTGGCGTGCCGGATTGCTGAATTGGCGGGCTCTTTGGGCTTTGTTTCCGTGTTGCGGCGGACAAAATGCCATTCTTTTTTTGAAAAAGATGCGATTTTGCTGGAAAAGTTGGAAGAAATGGTGCATAATGACACCGCTTTGGATTTGATAAGCCCGGTTGAAACCGCCCTGACCGACATCTTGGAGCTGGCTTTAACGCGGGAACTGTCAGAGAAACTGTCCTTCGGGCAGTCTTTGAAAGCGCCGGAGGCTTTGGCCGAAGGAACGATTTTAAAGGCCGTTTTTGAAGGAAAGGCAATAGCACTCGTTGCGGTGAAGGACGGTAGGTTCGTTCCTTTCCGCGTATTTGGATTAACCTCTT
>CASFRQ010000186.1 GCA_949296785.1 uncultured Alphaproteobacteria bacterium | reverse complement strand
CGTATTTTCATTGACCACACGCAATTTGCGGTCTAAAATGCCGATACGTTTTTTTATTGGCAAAAACTCTCCGGTCGTTGTATCATAACGACTGACCAAATACGGAGCTTCGCCGCAAGTAATTTCCAAACGTTTGGAATCAACATATTTCATCCAACCCTGGCGTTTGCTTTTGCTATCCTCTGCAAACCATATCGGCCAGGGATACGGCGTCCAGTCGTGTCCGTTGGGAGTATTAAAAACATTCGGGCGGCCAAACCACTCTTCATCACAATGGTTGATCATTTCATTGCAAATCCACGCTGGAGTAAAGACTTCAGCGGCTTTTCGGGTACGGTTGACTTGTTCGGCTTTGCTTTTGGTAGTGCGCGGTTGGATGATTTTGGTGTTTTTACCGATAATCAGTTCCGGAAAAATTTCTTTATCAGCCGCATAAGCCTCACCATATTTAAGATATTCATCACAAGCAAAACGAATAAATTTTCCGGTTGTTTTGTCTTGAAGCAGGATATTAAGCAAAAATGGACTGATATCTTGAATTTCTTGTTCCAAGATATCAATATCCTCATCTGGCTTAACTATCGCATTCATTAAAAAGCTCCAGTTTATTTCAGGAATATTTTTATTGCTCAACATTATTTAAATTAAAAAACATTATTAAAAAATTATCACAAAAAAGCAAGAAAATAAGGCTTTTCTAAACGACAAAATTCAGCTCCTGAAATAAACTGGAGAATTTATTTCAGTATTTGTTTTATATATCCGTTATTGTGAAATCTGATAAGTAACTACATAACCAAAGGATTTACAATGATTTACGGATATATTAGAGTAAGTACAGCACAACAACATTTAGAAAACCAAATTCATGAAATTAACAGTTTTACTAAAAATAATGGTATAAAAATTGACAAATGGGTTGAGGAAACAATATCTTCCCGAAAACCACTTAACGAACGAAAATTGGGCAAATTGCTTAAAAAGCTCAAAAAAGAAGATATTCTAATTGCAACCGAATTGTCCAGACTAGGTAGAAATCTTCTGGAAGTTATGGGAATTTTACAAAACTGTCTTGAAAAAGAATGCCAAATCTGGACATTAAAAGAAAATTACAGACTTGGAGCAGATATCCAAAGTAAAGTTCTTGCTTTTGCTTTCTCGCTCGCCTCTGAAATTGAGCGCCAACTTATCTCGGACAGAACACGGGAATCTCTAAAACGCGTCAAAGCGGAAGGAAAGCACATAGGCCGCCCTCGTGGCAGCACCTATCGCAAATTAGCAAAAAAACACAACAAGATAAAAGAATTGCTTGAAAAGAATGTATCAAAAGCCGAAATCGCCCGTCTTCTTGGCTGTGACTGGAACACACTACATAGGTATATTAAGGAATGCTATACTTAAAGTTTAGCTATCCTTTTCTTTGATTTTGATAATATGCTTTTTATTTTTTTAATAAAATCAATGAGTTTTTTATTTTTAACACAAACTCTTTTATATCAATCATCCTATAAAATTATTTCTTTATATACCATACAATACTATATTGCCTTTCCAAATCTTTTATTTCAGACATTAGAGACTATAAGGATTAAACTTCATTATTCTTTAAATCTCCTCCCTTAGAGAATATCCAAGTAATAATTTATTTAAAAACAAACATATATATTCTGTCATTAGAAGCCTAACTTAACATAGTTAACCAGGTTTCCGCTAAAACTTTATCAAACAGATGATACCTAATCTTTCATCATAGACTTTATTTTCTTCAAAAGCTTTGTTTTATCCGCGCCCAATACCATTTTGGTTTCATCGCCTTTTTCCAGAACAACCGTCGGCGTACTTCTGATTTTATACTTCTTCGTCATTTCATCACGCGTTACCATCAGTTTTCTCAAAACTTTTTGGTTTTTCAAGCACTCTCTCACCTCTTGCCTGGTTAAACCGGCGGCAAGAGCATAATTCGTCACCACCTCCTGCGCGTTCGGCAAAAAAGCCCATTCCCTTTGTTTTTCATAAAGAAGCCCCAGAAAATCAAAATAATTTTCTGTCGGTACGCAATGCGCAATCATTGCCCCCGCCAAAGAACGACGATCATACGGTAAATCAACATAAGTCAGAAAAATATCCCCCGTCCGGACAAATTCTTTTTCCACAAACGGCATAATTTCTTTATAGAAATCAGAACAATGCGGACATGTCAAAGAAGAAAACACATACATTTTTAAAGGAGCATTGGGATTTCCCATGGAACGGACCTCTTCCATAGAAGAAACAGGCGTTATATACGGCGCCGAATCCTCTCCGGACGATACATCCGCTGCCGTTTCCGATACGGTTTCTATGGCTTTCGCCGCCTCCGGGACTTCCGTAGCTTCTGAAACTTTTGAAATTTCTTCTGCTTTTGCAATTTCTGTCTTTTCCGCAGATTCTTCCGTCTTGTTCCGCGTTTCAACAAGCGCTTTTACCTCGTCTTGTCCCGCCGTTTTTTCCGCCTGTTCAGCTACTTTTACCCCATCAGCCGCCTCAGCGCCGGAAACGGACTTAACCGAAGCTTCTGTCGGGATACTCTCTATCGTCGGAATGCTTTTATCTGAAAGGATATCTTTTTTTCCCTCTGCCTCAGCGCCGGCGATATCCTGAGTCTGCGCATCCCGAACGGTATCAGCGGACACAACCTCCTGAGCCTGCCGAGCTGCATCAACCTCAACCCCGGTCACAGGTTCCGACTCAGCCTTTACGGAAAGACTTACCCCCGCTCCCAGCAAAAAGAAAAGAATATATTTTTTCATGGACAAAATCTCCTTTACATACAAAAAAACCTTAAAAATCCTTATTCTTCTTTCATATTCTTTTTTTTTAAAGAAAACAAGATTTAAAACTCAGAACTGCTTTATTCCGGAAACGAAAAACCGCCTTTTAATTTTCAACGGGAACAAAAAACTGTCTTTGCTCTGAATTTTCCTGCTGAGCAGCGGAGAATTTTGCTGTTTCTTCTTCTAAAGCTTTGTCTGTAACGTAAATTGTATCATCCTGTTTATCTAT
>CASFRQ010000185.1 GCA_949296785.1 uncultured Alphaproteobacteria bacterium | reverse complement strand
TTATTCAACTTTTTCAATGAACAGCGAAAACGACGAGGGAGCTTGTGGCACAACAGCTCTGAGTATCGGTTTACATGGCATCGGTTCCGGCAGTAATTCCGAAGTATGGGCTTATAAAACTTTTGACGCTTCAAAAGTTGTGAGGACGGCAGACGAAACACGACCGAAAAATATTTGTTACCGGGCGTTTTTGCAGGTCTATACGGCGGCGGCGGAAGCCAGCCAGGCGGAAGTAAGCTTTTTCATAGAACAAGTGCAGCAAATAAATACCCAAATCGGACTGATTAATACGGCATTAGAGGAGAGATTAAATGGCTACTAATACTTTACAAGAAAATATCCAACAAGCCGTCAGTGATTTTGACGGGATTAAGACGGCCTTGGAGAGCAAAGGGGTTTCGGTGCCTGAAGGGACGAAGACAAGCGCTTACGGCGCTTTGATTTCTTCCATTTCCGGCGGAGATGAAGTACAGGCGATATGCACCTACGATACAAAAGACGCCGCGGAGGGAGATAAAGTACTGCTGAACAAACCTTTGACAAAAGCAGGAGCTTTAATGAATCCCGCGGATAAAAATTTTCCATCCTGTAGTTATTTCGGAGCTTTTTTATACGATGAAGAAACAAGTTTTGTCTATTATACGGGAACAACGAGTTCTTCAAGCACTTCTTCAAATAAGATATGGTATTATTATTTAAATGACGAAGGGATTTTATCCTATGCCGGGGAAGTAACTTTACCGTTTTCGGTTCCGGCAGATTACGGATGGCAGTTTTTGGGAGAGCCTGAGGCTATCTTAATGCCTGATAGTTCATCTACTTTGATTTTGTTGAAAAATACGGCGACAAAAGTATACGATACTTGCATAACCGTTCCATACAGGGTTTACGCTGCCAGCCGTTCAAGCAATGTTTTATATACAAGCGGGGGGCTGTTTGCCGTAACCGGTGTATCGGACGGCGCCTTAAATTTAACGGCGTATACAAACGGCGGAACAACGGCTTTAAATAATCTGACAGACGGAAATTTTATTTCCGACGACGGAAAATGGCTGTTTGCCTATAATACCTACAAACTGGACGGAACGGAAAAGACGTACTCTTATACGGAAGGACAGTCCTCTCTTTGCAGACAACTAGTTGCTTCCGACCGGCTGATTGCCACATATAATTCAAGCGTGAACGCTTCTTATCAATTTAGTTTATATGAATTTAACCAAGAGACGGGAAAACGCGGTGCTCTCTTACAAACTTTGGGAGAGGACGACGATGGTTATTATTTAAAAGGGGTTCAAAACGGTCTGGCAGTTTGTAACATATACGGTTCAAGTATAGAATATGATGGTCTCGCCTGTTATTATGACGCAGTGCAAGACAAACTCGTGTCCGTTCCGGTTAAGGACAATAGTCTATGCGTGTGTGGATGTGTCGCGCAAACAGAACCTGTTTTCTTTATAGGATGGGATATTTTGAAATACACGGGAACGGATGTTGTTTCCTTATGCCCGATTGAATCCCCCGTCGGAATCTCCAGAGGGAGCATCGTCGCAATGGACGAAGATGGATATCTTTATACGCGCGACAGTATTTACAGATGTCTGGACGGAAAGAATTTTACTTTAGTAGGCGAAGGTATGACGCAAAACTTTTCAGACAATATGTCCTGGGGTGTTTCGGGGTCCATATATAATGCGTCTTACATTTTATGGCAGGGAAAGTATCAGGAGGCGGAGACCGAATTAAATTACACTTCCGGCGTGGCGGACAGCCGTTATGCACAAGTGCATATGATACTCGGTTACAACAGTTCAAGTTATCGTCATATTCACTTATACGGACAAAATCCCGAAAATCCGTTTGAAAGAAAGCGTTTGACAAGCACAGGGGATAATACCGCTTCTCTCTTTAAAGTTTACAGAACATTCGGTTTCCCGGGGAAAGTCGTTACTTTTACGGATACGGCCGTTTATGAAGGAGTGGCTGATTATGAGGAAGGGACTTGCGTTTGGACAGATGTTACGGCGACAAAGCCCATAAGTGTAACGATGTGGCCTTCTCAAACCGGTACTTCCAATTCTATCGGAACAACCGTGACGGGGGACGGACGGTACGGAATAGCTTACAATTTAAACACTTCGGATGAAGGAGGAAAGGGCTTCTTTGTTTTGGAAGACACCGGCAACGGTTATACCCAGGTAACAACTCCGGATGTTCTGAACAGTCTTAAGGACGAAGAGATTAAATCTCTTCGTTGCGTATCGGACAAGACAATCATGGTCGTAGCGCGTGATGGTGTGTATGAGTTTGTTTACACAAATTCTATTGCGGACTTACAGCTTGTTAACAGCTGGAAGGGAATGTATGTTTACGGGACAAGCGGCTATTCTCCCGCGAAAAAGTTTTTCTGGCTGAGCAGGTACAGCGGAAATGTTTATAATTACGGAGGAGAGATATTTTCTTTCCAAGAAAGTTCTTATGCCTGGATAGCGGAAAAATACCGGGGTGACAATTTTTATTCCGGTACTTTGACGGGCATTGTTTCCCAAGATGCCGAAGGGGGAGAAGTAACGGTAAAAACGGTTCGTCCCGATTTATTATCCGGAACATTAACCATCAGTGAAGACAATGCGACAGTTATTCTGAAAGGAGATGAACAATGAGTACGATAAAAAATTTCAATGCCCGAAGAGGAGAGGCCATTTCTTATGAGGTGTCTAAGGAAGGATATTTCACAAAGAGGGGAACTTTTTCCTTGACGCAGGCGGGGCAAAATGTCTCTGTTTCTTTAGAAGCGTACAGTTCCGGGGTTGCAATCACACAGACGGCGAACGAAGCGTTTTCAAAACAATTGCCTGATTATATAAATTCTGGATGTGTGATAACGGAAGAAGGGGTGGCGACGGGGTTTTCCTCTTCAAAGAAAATTACTTTGCGCCAAAGCTTTCCCGAAAGTATGTCATCCGTGAAATTTATTGCGAACGCGAGTATTTCCTCAACAACTTCAAGAGCGTTATTCGGCGCAGACGCTTCTTCCGGGACATATGGAAAATTTTTCGGTGTGTCCGGCGGGAAGTTTAATATGAACGGTTCCGGCGGCGTCACTTCCCTTTCCACGAACACGAATTACTGGTTTGGCGTAGAATGGGACGGAACGAATTTAAAAGGATATCTTTTAGCCGATGACGGAACTTATACTTTGGATACCTTGCCGGCTTTCAGCGAATGGACGGAAGAGTGGTCCGGTACGCAAAATATTTTTGCCGGTGTGTTGTTCAGTTTTGGGTATTACGGGTATAACCAATATTATTGGAACGGAAGCATTAACCTGTCCAAATCAAAAATATGGGTAAACGGGGAAGTCTGGTGGACAAAGGATTATGCGGTATCCTCCGTCGGACATCCGGATACCGTTGTCAGTTCCGCCGGAAAAATGCCGGATCCGTCTATGTTCGTTTTGCCGACGGAAAACATTCTTTATGAGGACGGCGTGTACTCTTGTCTTCAAGAGGACGGAAGCGTGAAGGAAATCACCGGCTGTCTTTTAAATGTAACCGATACGGGGCAGGCGATGAACTTAAACGCTTATTATGTCTTTTATGAAGACGGAACGCGCCGACTGTTTTTATCCGGGTCGCAACCCCAGATAACGAACGCTTCGTTGGTACAGAATATTGGTCAAGTACAGATTGCCGCGCACGATGTGTTCAGTTATGATGCACAAACGGCTTCTTGGACGAAAACTTCGCAAGAGGGAGGTTCGGCATGACAACCACGACAAAAGAAATGCTGGCAAGAATAGACGAGCGGACTTTAGAGATAGAGAAGAAGCTGGACGAGTTTTCCTCCTCTTTGGGGCAAGTTCGCCAGGAAGTGGACGAGGTCCGCCGAAAATCCTGTGAGCATGATATCGTTCTCTACGGCCGAGGCGGACGGGAAGGGATGGTGCGTAAAGTGGAAAGGCACGATAAAGCTTTTTGGAAAGCGGTCGGCATCGGCGGCTTTTTAATGCTGGCGCTGGAGTTTTTGAAGGAGGTTCTTTTTAAATGACTCATTCCGGTTTTTTTACGAAACAGGAATTGGAATGCCCTTGTTGCAAAGCGTATTTTTTTGATGAAAATACGCTTTTTTTATTGAACGAAGCGCGGGAACGGGCGGGGATGCCGTTTATTGTCTCCTCCGCCTGCCGTTGCAAAGAGCATAACAAGGAAGTCGGCGGAACGCCAAACTCTGCCCATCTCAGAGGGAAGGCCGCCGATATTCTTTTCAAGGATTCCAACGAATGTTTTTTAATTACGGACGCTCTTCTTCAGGCGGGGTTTCGCCGTCTCGGCATCAACTTTCGTAAAAAGTTTATCCATGCCGATACGGAAGAAGCCCTTCCTCAAGATGTCCTCTTTTCATATGAGTAAGAAGTAAATAAAGGAGAAAATAATGAAAGAAAGACTGATGGCTTTTCTGAAAGAAAATAAAAAAAAGATAATCGCGTTTGCTTTGGCGGGACTTGTCGCGGTGTTGGGCGTAACGGCCACACCCGAAACCATTGAGTCCGCGTCGCAGTTTATCGCCGGTCTTTTTTAGTTTTTCATATTTGGAAAAGCAACGATGATATATTTAATGTATTTTTTTGCTGGAGGGCTGGTGACGGCCCTCCTTTTATTTTTAAGTTACAGGAAAGGAAAATCCGATGAGCAAAAGACAAAGGCGCAACAGGGCAATCAGATTTTACGCCGTCAGGCTGATATTGACGCTGAGCGTGATATCAGTAACGCTGATGTTATTAAATGGCTGCGCGGGGAAAAGTGAGGGCGTTTGTCCTCCGTTTCCTCGGCCGGACAGCCAAGTGGCCGAGGAGGTGTCGTGCGATGAAATGCCGCACACCTGCCTTTGGCTGAAACAATTGTATAAGCTGGAAAAGAAGTTGGAACTGTGCCGATAAGAACCGAGCATAGTTCTTTATTGTAAACAATTAACTTTTATAAATGAAGAAAGGATAAAAAAATGTCAAGATTTAGTGTATTTGAAGATGAAGAATGGAAACAGAAGAGGAAGGAACTGGAGGCGCAGGTAGCGAAAGAGAAAGGGGAAATCCTTGTCCGCACAAAGGACGGGGAGGAGTACATGTCCCCTGAATTATATAATAAACTACTCTCTTTAGGCCAACCGGTTTTTAAAATTCCGGAATCAGGTATGAATATTGAAAAAGGCGAATATATAAATAAAAAAGGGGATGCGGTAGGAAGAATGGAATATAAAAAACCTTTCACAGACTATCTATTGGAAAAATTGACAGATGCTTTTAAAATTCCTGCATTGGCGATGCAAGGATTTAATAATTCTTATTTAAATCCGATAGGGTTGGCACAAAGAGTATATAATTACAGCAAAGGAAATGGGTTTGAAACTAGTTTTGATTATATTCAACCGGAAAATGTGTACGAAAGAGTTGCAGAAGCCAGTGGTACTAGTATATCGGATTTTGGATATGGAAGAGCGTTAAGCATGGGGATCAATTCTCTTCCTATTTTACAAAAGGGGGTAACTTCAGCAAATAAATTTATCAGATATCCGTCAAAAGCCATTAATTGGATGGCATCTCCCGGAGCAGCCAGTACGGAGTTTGGAGCTACTGTAGGGGGGAATGTTCTTCCTGCAATAGTTGATTTGGAATATCCAGGAGAAGATGCTCCTTTTTCTGAAAAAGCTTTATATTATACTTTGTCAACGGGACTTCCTATTGCCGGTTCTCTTATTGGCGCCGGTACTGTAAATTTCCCTGCTGCATTAAAAACATCACTTAATTCAGACATGATGTTAAAACCAGCGACAAAAGAATTTGTAAAACAAAATTCAAAAAAAGAAGTTATAAATTTTTTCCCAGATAAAAAAATACCAAGCTCTGGGGAGC